>NZ_JANFZX010000099.1:0-5664 GCF_024461615.1 Anaerotruncus sp. DFI.9.16 | reverse complement strand
GCCGGGGGGGGGGCGGGCCCCCCGCCCGCGGTTGCGGGCGGCGGGAACGGGGCCCGCTATTTCGCGGCGATATACGCCTGGAAGGCGCGGTAGGTCTGGTAGACGTCCTGCTTGGAGACGACCTCGAAGGGGGCGTGCATCGAGAGCACCGGCACGCCCACGTCGACCACGTCGACGTTGAGCGCCGCGATATACATCGCGACGGTGCCGCCGCCGCCCAGATCGACCTTGCCGAGCTCGCCCGTCTGCCAGACGACCTTCGCGTCGTCGAGCAGGTTGCGGATCTCGGCCATGAACTCGGCGGACGCCTGGCTCGTGCCGCTCTTGCCGCGCGCGCCGGTGTACTGGGTCACGACGACGCCCTGGTTGAGGTAGGCGCAGTTGCGCTTTTCCAGCGTGTCGCCGAAGGTCGGGTCGTAAGCGGCGTTCACGTCCGCCGACAGACAGGTGGATTTCGAGAGCACCTCGCGGCCCGAGAGCCCGTGCATCCCGGCGAGGTCCTTGATGAAGTACTTGAGGTAGTTGGAGTTGAGGCCGGTGTTGCCGTCCGAGCCGGTCTCCTCCTTGTCGGTGAAGACGGTGACGGTCGTGTACGCGGGGTTTTCGGCCTCGAGCTCGGCCATCAGCGAGGTGTAGGCGCAGACGCGGTCGTCGTGGCCGTAGGAACCGACCATCGAGCGGTCGAGCCCGACGTCGCGGGCCTTAAACTGCGGCACCGCGGTCAGCTCGGCGGAGAGGAAGTCCTCCTCGACAATGCCGTACTTCTCGTTGAGCAGGCGGATGATGTTGAGCTTGACCTTCTCGCTCACCTTGTCGTCCTTGAAGGGGCGGCAGCCGACGAGCACGTTGAGCTCCTCCCCCTTGAGCCCCTCGGCGAGGGTGCGCTTCATCTGCTCCTGCGCGAGGTGGGGCAGCAGGTCGGTCACGGTGAAGACGGGGTCGTCCTCGGCCTCGCCGATCGCGCAGGTGATCGTCTCGCCGTTCTTCTTGACGATGACGCCGTGCAGCGCCAGCGGGATCGCGCCCCACTGGTACTTTTTGATGCCGCCGTAGTAGTGGGTCTTGAAGAGCGCGAGCTGCGAATCCTCATAGAGCGGGTTGGGCTTGAGGTCGAGGCGGGGGGAATCGATGTGGCTGGCCATGATGCGCACCCCGTCGGACATCGGGCGGGTGCCGATCGTTGAAAGGATGACCGCCTTGCCGCGGTTGTTGTAGTAGACCCGGTCGCCCGGCAGATAGACCTCCTTGGGGTCGAAGGGCTTGTAGCCCGCCGCCTGCGCCCTGGCCACGATGTAGGTGACCGCCTCGCGCTCGGTCTTGCAGGCGTCGAGGAACTGCTTGTAGGGCTCGCAGAACGCCTGCGCCGCCGCTTCCTCCCCGTCGGTCGCGGTCAGCCCGATGTTCCTGCGGTTGATGCAGAGCTTCTCCTGCAGCAGCTCGCCCGCGGTCCTGTTCTCTTTATCCATAGCTGTAAAACCTCCTGTAGTGTGATTTCTATTGCCGCCGCAAAAACCGGCCGCCGGGCGCGGGAACGCGCGGCGGCTGTTCTTACAGATCATAGAGTCTCCGGTAGACCTCCATCGTCTTTTTCACCTTCGCCACATAGGCGCGGGTGTCGTCGAAGGGGATGTCGGTGATGTGCTCGCCGTCGGGCGCGTGGGCGGGGTCGCCCAGCCACTGCTTGGCGCTGCCCCAGCCCGCGTGGTAGGCGCAGAGGACGTTTTCCACCGTGCCGAACTCGTCGAGCAGGATGCGCAGCATCGACGTGCCGTATTCGATGTTGGTCGCCGGGTCGAAGCAGTCCTCCCCCTTCGGGGCTTCGCCGCCCCCCTTGCGCATCTGCACCCAGTCGAACGCGTCGGGCATGAGCTGCATGAGCCCCTGCGCGCCCACATTTGACCGCGCCCGCGGGTCGAAGCCGCTCTCGGTGCGCACCACCGCGTAGACGAGCGCGCGGTCAAGGCCCTTCTCCTCGCAGGCCGCGTCGATCAGCTCGGTGTATTTCATCGGGTAGGCGCCATGGTAGTAGCGGTCGAAGCCGTATTTCGCGAGACCTGCCGCCCCCCACACCGCCAGCAGGAGCAGCAGCAGTTCAAAGCCCAGTTTGACAGCGCGTCTGATGTCCGCTCCCCTCCGTTCATTCGTCCGTCCCGGTCAGCTCCTCAAAGCCGCCGTCGTCGGGGTCCTCCCCGCCGTCCGCCTCCGTCTCCGCGCCGGGTCCGTCCGCAGGCAAGGCCTCCGGTTGCGCGGCGCGCGCCCGGCGCCCCGCACCGTCCGCCGCCAGCCTTTCCAGGCGGGCGTAGAGCTCCGAAAAGGCGAGGCGCAGCTCGTCTTGGTCCCCGTCATTGGTCAGTATATCGTCCGCGCGTGAGGTATAGAACCCGTCGCGGTTCTGGGCGTTCACGCGGCGCTCGGCCGCCTCCTCGGTCATCGCGTCCCGCGCGATGATGCGGCGCAGGCGGACCTCCCGGTCGGCGGTCACCGCCACGATCCAGTCGCATTTTTTATCGAGCCCCGACTCGAAAAGGGTCGGCGCGTCGAGCAGCAGCATCGGCGCGCCCGACGCGCTGATCTCCTCTATTTTACGCATGATCGCCGCGATAATGTATGGATAGGTGATCTCATTGAGGCGTTTTAATTTGGCGCGGTCGGAAAAGCAGATTTCCGCCAGCTTTTCCCGGTTGAGGGTCGCGTCGGGGTGGATGACCTCGGTGGAGAACTCGAGCACGAGGTCCATCAGGCACGCCCGGCTGTGCTCCATCGTCTCCCGCGCCACCGCGTCCGCGTTGATGACCGGCACGCCGCGCCCGACGAACATCCCGCTCAGAGTGGATTTGCCCGCGCCCGTCTGCCCCGTCAGGCCGATGATCATGGTATTCTGACTTTTCAAAACGTTTCCCGCCTTCCCTATAGTAGAACCTCGTCGAACCCGGCCGCGCGCAGCAGCCGGTTGTACACAGCCTGTCCAATTCCTTCGTCGTCAGATACCCTGGTGTATACGAGCGTCAGCCCGTCGCGGTCGACCTCCCGCAGCGCGTCGAACAGTCGGTGCGCCTGGGATGCGGGGTCGCTTTCCGCGCCGTAGGTAATACATTTTTGTGTGAAGTGTTTTTCCTCCCCCTCGAAGCAGAGGATGCCGAACGCGTGCTTCTGCGCCGCGATGAACCGTTTGAACTGCCCGAGGCTCCCGCGCACGAGCACGACCCGCGCCTTGGGGGAATAGTGCCTGTACTTCATGCCGGGCGAGGCGACCTTGCGGTCGTCGGGCAGGTGCTCGAAGACGCCCGGGTCGTATTCGATGTCCGGCAGCACCTCCCGCAGCATTTCAAGCGTCACCGCGCCGGGGCGGAGCACCCGCGGCGGGTCGGTGCACAGCGTAAGCACGGTCGATTCCACCCCCACGTCGCACTCCCCGCCGTCGACGATCGCGTCCACCCGGCCGGTCAAATCGTCGACGCAGTGCCGCGCGCAGGTGGGGCTGGGCGAGCCGGAGAGGTTCGCCGACGGCGCCGCGAGCGGGACCCCCGCGCGGCGGATGAGCTCCCGCGCGACCGGGTGGGCGGGCATGCGGACCGCCACCGTGTCGAGCCCGCCCGACGTCTCCTTCGGCACGCGGCCGGATTTCGGCAGGATGACCGTCATCGGCCCCGGCCAGAACCGCCCGGCGAGCCGTTCGAGCGCGGCGGGCAGCTCGCGAACGAGCGGCGCGACCTCCTCCAGCGAGGAGACGTGCACGATAAGCGGGTTGTCGCTCGGGCGGCCCTTGGCCGCGTAGATCGCCTTCGCGGCGGCGGGGTCGAGGGCGTTTGCCGCCAGCCCGTAGACCGTCTCGGTCGGGATGGCGACGAGCTTCCCCTGCCTCAGCAGCGCTGCCGCCTCGTCGAGCGCCGCGGAATCGCGGCTGATATCGGTGATTTTCAGAAGTTTTGTCTGCAAGGTTTCATCTCCAAAATCGATTCATTCCTCCTGCGCGGCCTGCAGCTTCTGCGCCTGATCGTGGGTCATCAGCGCGTCGAGCAGCTCGTCGAGCACGCCGTCGAGGATCGCGTCGAGCTTGTAGAGGGTCAGCCCGATGCGGTGGTCGGTCACCCGGCCCTGCGGGTAATTGTAGGTGCGGATGCGCTCCGAACGGTCCCCCGTGCCCACCTGCGAGCGGCGCTCGGAGGCGATCTGGTCGTTCTGCTCCCGCACCTTCTGGTCCAGCAGGCGGGAGCGCAGGACCTTGAGCGCCTTGTCCTTATTCTTATACTGGCTGCGCTCGTCCTGGCACTCGACCACCATGCCGGTGGGCAGGTGGGTCACGCGGATGGCCGAGGAGGTCTTGTTGACGTGCTGGCCGCCCGCGCCCGACGAACGGAACACGTCGATCTGCAAATCCCTGGGGTCGAGCTCGAAGTCGACCTCCTCCGCCTCGGGCAGCACCGCGACGGTCACCGTCGAGGTGTGGATGCGCCCCTGCGTCTCCGTCTCGGGCACCCGCTGCACCCGGTGGACGCCACTTTCATATTTGAGGCGGGAGTAGGCGCCCTCCCCGCTGATCGAAAAGCTGATCTCCTTAAAGCCGCCCAGCTCGGTCTCGTTGGCGCCGAGCACCTCGCACTGCCAGCCGCGCGACTCCGCGTACATCGTATACATGCGGTAGAGCACCCCCGCGAAGAGGGCCGCCTCCTCGCCGCCCGCGCCGCCGCGGATCTCCACGATGACGTTCTTGTCGTCGTTCGGGTCGCGCGGCAGCAGCAGGATCTTCAGCTCCTGCGACGCGGACTCGATCACCTCGCGGTTCTCGTCGTACTGCTCCTGCGCGAGCGCGCGCATCTCGGGGTCGAGGCCCCCCTCGTCGAGCATCTCCTTCGCCTCGTCAAAGGCCTCTTTGGCGGATTTGTATTCGCGGTATTTTTCAACGATCGGCTCCAGCCGCCGGTATTCCTTCATCAGCTCGGTGTATCTGGCCGGGTCGCTTGTCACGTTCGGTTCCATCAGGCGCATCCCGAGCTCCTCGAAGCGCGCCGCCACCGTATCCAGTTTGTCAAACATGCCGTTCCCTCCTGTGTGTTTCTCTTTTCAGCGGATGGGAAAGGCAGCTACAAATGCCGGATTTTGAGTTCCTCCCGCCCGAGCTCGGTTTCGCCGCGCAAAACCTTTTTGATGTTCTTTTCCACCTTGGCGCGCGGCACCATCACCTCGCGCCCGCAGCCGACGCAGCGGATGCGGAAATCCATCCCCACACGGCCCACCGTGAAGCGGTTTTCCCCGCAGGGGTGCGGTTTTTTCATGATGAGCACATCGCCGATCTGGATATCCATTCTACCCGCCTCCCGACACGTTTCCTTGGAATACTACAATCTATTATTATACAGAAGAACTATTTCTAACGCAAGGCGCGAGTTGTGAATTTTCCTTTTTTCCGCCCACGGGCGGAGGAGTATGTCGGTGGCCGGCGGTGGTTTTAGATTTGCCGCTCGGGGAACGGCGGAGGTTGCTGGTGGCCGGCCGGCGGCGGCCTTAGATCAGCCGCTCATGAAGCGGCGGAGTCGCCGGGTCCCGCCCCGGCAGGCGGCCCCCTTTCTTGTGCGGACAAGAAAGGGGGGAAAGAAACCGCAAGGGGAGAACCCCTTGACCCCCGCGCCGCCTCCGGTTGGCCTTCGGCCAAAGTCGGCGGCGCCC
>NZ_JANFZX010000098.1:0-5666 GCF_024461615.1 Anaerotruncus sp. DFI.9.16 | reverse complement strand
CGCCCAAGAAATGGACGAAAGAAGGGCGCTCAAGGGGGGCTCACTTGAAGAAGACCGGGCGCAAAGCTCGCCCCCCTTGAGAATCCCCCCGCCGCTCACGTCCAGCCAACTGCACATAGAAGACTAGTACGGCCTTCCAAACAAAAAAACACCTCCGGATAACCCAGAGGTGCTATTCATCCTTTACATATTCAATTATATCAGAAACCTTGCAATCAAGAATAAAACAAAGTGTATCAATCGTACTCGTTTTTATTGGTTTCCCAGACCGTATCTGGTGAACCGTAGCAGAACTTATACCCTGCTTATTGATCAGCCAATATTCTGTAACACCCTTTTTTATCAGCGTCTCATGAAACGGCCGATAACTAATCATACGAATCACCCTACCAAGAGTAACACAAGGATCATGCTTGACTATGCTCGTTACAACGACTATAATGATCCTAGGGTGATTAGTATGGAAGATTACAGGCTCGCTTATTATTTTCTGTCAAGCAAGGTATCCGAAATTGCTGAAATCCTGCGCAAGCCGCTGGAGGGCGAGACACGCGAACAGATCAAGAACAGCGCGGCGGCGCGGACGGTTCAGGCGATGGACCTGTTGGAGGACGCGCGGCGCCGCTCGCAGGAAATGCTGCACGCGAGCGAGCCCCAGAGGGATTAGCGCGCCCGCCGTCCCCTGTTGGGAGCGCCGCAGCTGACTTTGCATTTTGGCAGCAAAAGCACCTGTGCCCCCTTACGGGTACTATGGGACGTGCCTTATTGCCGCGGCGGGCTGGACGTGAGCGGCGGGGGGATTCTCAAGGGGGGCGAGCTTTGCGCCCCGCCTTCTTCAAGTGAGCCCCCCTTGAGCGCCCTTCTTTCGTCCATTTCTTGGGCGATCAAGAAATGGACCCGCCCGCCGGGGCGGGACCCGGCAATCCCCGCCGTCGAAGGCGGCTCATTGAAAGCGCCCCGGAGGGGCGCGAAGAAAGCTCCGCCGGGCGCAGCGCGGCAAATGAACAAAAGAGCCGCCCTCGCGGGCGGCTCTTTCAAAAAACCGATTACTTATGATCAACGGTAGCCATGTGCTGGATGAGCATGAGGACCTTGTTGCTGTAGCCCCACTCGTTGTCATACCAGGAAACCAGCTTGACGAACTTGTCGGTCAGCGCGATGCCGGCCTTCTTGTCGAAGATGGAGGTGCGGGCGTCGCCGATGAAGTCGGACGAAACCACGTCGTCCTCGGTGTAGCCGAGGATGCCCTTGAGGGAGGTCTCGGAAGCCTTCTTGAGCGCGGCGCAGATCTCCTCATAGGAGGCGGCCTTCGCGAGGTTGACGGTCAGGTCGACGACGGAGACATCCAGCGTCGGGACGCGGAACGCCATGCCGGTGAGCTTGCCGTTCAGCTCGGGAATGACCTTACCCACAGCCTTGGCGGCGCCGGTGGAAGACGGGATGATGTTGCCGGAAGCGGCGCGGCCGCCCCTCCAGTCCTTCTTGGAAGGACCGTCAACGGTCTTCTGGGTGCCGGTGGTGGAATGGACGGTGGTCATCAGGCCGTCGACAATGCCGAACTCGTCGTTGATGACTTTCGCCAGAGGCGCCAGGCAGTTGGTGGTGCAGGAAGCGTTGGAGACGATGTCCATGCTCGGCTGGTAGGTCTCGTGGTTGACGCCCATGACAAACATCGGCGCATCCTTGGAGGGCGCGGAGATGATGACCTTTTTGGCGCCGGCCTTGAGGTGGGCCTCAGCCTTGTCCATGGTGGTGAAAACGCCGGTGGACTCAACCACATACTCGGCGCCGCAAGCACCCCACGGAATGTTGGCGGGCTCCCGCTCGGCATAGAACTTGACAGTCTTGCCGTTGACGATGATCGCGTCGTCGGTGTAGCTCACTTCGCCCGTGTACTGGCCATGAATCGTGTCATAGCGAAGCATGTAAGCGCAATAGTCAGGGGTCATGAACGGATCGTTGACGCCCACGAATTCAATGTTCGGATTGTCCAGTCCAGCGCGGAAAACCAGTCTGCCGATACGGCCAAAACCGTTGATACCAACTTTAATTGCCATTGGAAACAACCTCCTGTATTTTTGATACCTTTATCATAATACAAATCTCTGGAAACTACAAGAACCTTGATAAACTTTAAACGATTTTTTTTATTTTATTCAAACCCGGGATATTTATACTTTGCTTTTTATTGAAAACGCCCAACTCCTATTGAAAATCACACCCTCATATACTATAATTGAAGCGGAATTTATGTCGATTTGTGTCGAAAGGTCCCTGTTTTCCCTGTTCCCGGGCCTTCATGCAATATTTGGAATCCGAATATTTCCGCGGTCCTTCCCAAATGATAAGTGCAGTTCCGCAGCGAGGAGGTGCGCCTTTGGACGATCCCCGAACAGACTTTTTTTTCGACCAGCTGACCGGGCTCCTGGACGCCTCCGGCCAGCCCGCCGCCGTGATGGACCATGATTTTCGTCTCGTCTGGTGCAGCGCCGCCGGCTCCCGGGAAATGCCCGCTCTGGCCCTGCCTGACGGCGCGCAGCTGCTGCTGCACGGTTACGACCCCGAGGTCGTCCGCGCGGAGATCGACCGGTGCGGTTCCTTCACCACCGCCGGCCCCAACCACCTGTTCGCAGAGCGGCCGACCGTCATCTGCGCCCTGCCCGACGGAAGCGGCCGCTATCTCATCCAGCCGGTCTCCGGCGCCGAGCAGGGCTCCGGCATGCGACCCGAGGGGATGTCGCGGACGCTCTCCTCCTTCGGCAACCAGTACCGCGCGCCGCTGACCGTCATCTTTTCGATGCTCACCCTCCTCTCCCGCAACTGCGGACCCGGCTCGTCCGAAAAGGATCGCGAGCGCATGCCCGATTACCTCGCCGCCATCAACCAGAGCGCCTTCCGGCTGCTGCGCAGCAGCGAGTGGATTTCCGATTACACCCGCCTCACCTATGGGTTTTCGCCCGTGCGGACCCGGCGGGTCGACCTCTTCCACTACCTGCGCGAGCTCTTTTCGGCGGCCGCCGACTTAATCGAGCCGACCGGCATCCCGCTCTCCGCGGACATCCCCGGGGGGATGCTGCCCGCCGCCTGCGACACCCAGAAGGTGTCCGCGGCCCTGCTCAACATCCTCTCGAATTCCTGCCGCTACACCCGCCCCGGCAACCAGATCGCCGTCCGGGTGCGCTTCAAGCGGGGGATGCTCAGCGTCTCGGTCGCCGACCGCGGACTCGGGATCCCGCCCGACGTGCAGCCGCGCGTCTTTGAGCCGTACTTCTCCTACGACCACGGGGGGCGGCCCTTCTCGGGCAACGGCCTCGGCCTGACGATCGCCCGCGATTCCATCGCCGCCATCGGCGGCACCATCGCGCTCACCTCCACGCCCGGGAAGGGAACCACCGTCGTGTTCACCCTGCCCGTGGAGGACGACGAGAGCGTGCCGCCCGCCGTTTTCTGCGAGGCCGCCGACTACCTCTCCGACCGCTTTTCCCCCCTGCGCGTCGCACTCAGCGACAGCATCGACTGCCCGCTCTGAAAGGACCGCCCTCCGGCGGTCCTTTTCCTTTTGCCGTCCGGCCGCCGGGCGGGCCCCGGGCGGCAAAAACTTTCCACAGCCCCTGTTCATTTTACCCAATTCGTGGTATACTATATCATTACATTGACGACACCAAACTCATGCAAGGAGGTTCCACATCATGAATGGAACAGGAAAGACATTTTACATCACCACCCCCATCTACTATCCGTCGGACAAGCTGCACATCGGGCACAGCTACTGCACTGTCGCGACGGACGTCATGGCGCGCTACAAGCGTATGCAGGGGTTTGATGTCATGTTCCTGACCGGCACCGACGAGCACGGCCAGAAGATCGAGGAAAAGGCGAAGGCTGCGGGCGTGACCCCGCAGCAGTATGTCGACAGGGTGGTCGCCGGCATCAAGGAGCTGTGGAAGCTCCTCAACATCTCCAACGACCGGTTCATCCGCACCACCGACGACTACCATGTGGAATCGGTGCAGAAGATTTTTAAGGACCTCTACGACAAGGGCTACATCTACAAGGGCTCCTACAAGGGCAAATACTGCACTCCCTGCGAGTCCTTCTGGACCGAGAGCCAGCTGAAGGACGGCAAATGCCCCGACTGCGGCCGCGAGGTCATCGACGCGGAGGAGGAGGCCTACTTCTTCAAGCTCTCCGCCTTCCAGGACCGCCTCATCAGGCTCTACGAGGAAAACCCCCACTTCATGGAGCCGCAGAGCCGCCTCAACGAGATGGTCAACAACTTTATCAAGCCCGGCCTCGAGGACCTGTGCGTCTCCCGCACCTCCTTCTCATGGGGCATCCCCGTCACCTTCGATCCCGGCCACGTCGTCTACGTGTGGGTCGACGCGCTGACCAACTACATCACCGCGCTCGGCTACGCCAACGACAAATACCACGAGTTTGAAAAGTTCTGGCCCGCCGACGTGCATTTCGTCGGCAAGGAGATCATGCGCTTCCACACGATCATCTGGCCCGCTATGCTCATGGCGCTCGACCTGCCGCTGCCCAAAAAGGTGTTCGGCCACGGCTGGCTGCTGCTCGAGGGCGGAAAGATGAGCAAGTCCAAGGGCAACGTCGTCGACCCCGTCGTGCTCGTCGAGCGGTACGGCGTCGACGCCATCCGCTATTTCCTGCTGCGCGAGTTCCCCTTCGGCTCGGACGGCCTCTTTTCCAACGAGGGGCTCATCACCCGCATCAACGCCGACCTCGCCAACGATTTGGGGAACCTTGTCTCCCGCTCGGTGGCGATGGCGGAGAAATACTTCGGCGGCACCCTGCCGGCGGAGCGGAAATCCGAGCCGGTCGACGAGGAGATCATCTCGATCGCGCGCGGGCTCAAGGACCGCTACGAGGCGCAGATGGAGCAGTATGCCTTCCAGAACGCGCTGATCGAGGTCTTCAAGCTCATCTCCCGCACCAACAAATACATCGACGAGACCGCCCCCTGGGTGCTCGCCAAGGAGGAGGCCAACCGGCCCCGCCTCGCCACGGTGCTCTATAACCTGCTGGAATGCGTGCGCATCGCGGGCATCCTGCTCGCGCCCTTCATGCCCGCCACCTCGCCCAGGATTTTCGCGCAGATCGGCGCCGCCGGCGACATCACCACCTACGAGTCCGCCGGGACGTGGGGCCTGCTGCCCGCCGGCGTGACGGTCAAAAAGGGAGAGGGCCTCTTCCCGCGCATCGACGTGGCCAAGGAGCTCGAGGCGCTCGAAAAGGCGCGCGCCGCCGCCATGGAAAAGGCCGCCGCCGCGGAAAAGAAGCCCGCCTCCAAGGCGGAACAGCCGGAGGGGGTCGCCTCGCTCATCACGATCGACGACTTCGCGAAGGTGCGGCTGCGCGTTGCGCAGGTGACCGCCTGCGAGCCGGTGCCCAAGGCGGATAAGCTCTTGAAGCTCACCCTCGACGACGGCAGCGGCACGCCCCGCCAGGTCGTGTCGGGCATCCATCCGTGGTACGAGCCGGAGGCGCTCACCGGCAAAAAGGTGATCGTCGTCGCGAACCTCAAGCCCGCCAAGCTGCGCGGCGTCGAATCCAACGGCATGATCCTCGCCGCCGACGCGGGCGAAAACGACGTGAAGGTCATCTTCGTCGACGAGTCCGTCCCCTGCGGTTCGGTGGTCCGGTAG
>NZ_JANFZX010000097.1:0-5669 GCF_024461615.1 Anaerotruncus sp. DFI.9.16 | reverse complement strand
CCCCCCGCCGGGGCGGCCGCTTTATCATTTAAGCACTTATCAGGTAGGGGCACACGGGGGAGGGTCGCCGACCCTCCGCCCGTGAACGCGCGTGGGCGGGCGTCGCCGCGAAGCGGCGCTCCGGCGCAAAGCGCCGGGCAGACCCGCCCACAGGCCATTTGCGGTCAGGGGCCGCAAATGGGGCGCGTCAGTAGTCCCAATAGCTGTCGGGCATTTCTTTTTTCTCGCGGGTATCGATATCGACACCTTTAGCAGAATCCAAGATTTTTTTCAGCTCGGCGTTTTCCTTGTCCCAATCCTTGTCGGAAATTTTAAACATGCTCTTGAGCTTGCTCTGGGTATACCACTTGCCAGTGTCGAAGGTCTTCCCGTCGATTTCCACGGTTTTATTTGAGCTGTTGCGGTCGAACATGTACTCGGTGTACTTGTCCTCCCAGTTGTTGCGCTTTTTCTCGTACTGGCTCTCCAGGCGTTCATCCTTCTTGTCCTGCGCCTCGGAGGAGAGCTGGCGGATGAGATAGCTTCCGTCGTAGAGGGTGACGTTATCCCACTCGACCATCTGCGGGCGGTCGTAGTTATAGACATTGAGCGCGATGTAGGAGGGATAGACGTCCTTGGTGGTCAGCGTGCAGTTGCCGAGCTTCTTCTCGTCGAAGTAGTAGGTGAGCACGCCGTTGTTGGCCTTGATGAGCAGGGAGTGCCAGCCCTCTTCCACGGTGAGGTCCTCGGTTTCCTTGTCGCCGTTGACAAACCGGTTGGCCATGCCCCAGCTTCCCTGTGCTTTCGGGTTATAATATTTGAGCACGGGCGCGCCGGAACCGCCCTTGACGAGCGCGATGGCGGGCGAGGAGTTCTTGAGCGTGTTGCCGTCGCCGTCCACGAGGTCGACGCGGAACTCGGCGCGGCGGCGTCCGTCGTTCGACGAGAACCAGTTGTCGTCGATATTGATCTTCACGGTTGCGGTCCAGGTGTTGCTCGAGGGCATTTCGACCGGGAGCTTCTTGCCCTGGAGGGCGTAGTATTTGTCCTTTTTGTCGTCCGAGCGGTATTTGTAGTAGCCCTTAGGCCCCACGGAGAGATAGAGCTTGCCGTCCGAGCGGTCGAACTCCTCCGGCTCATACCGGTCGGTCACCCACTTGTCGGCCGATTTGGCGCTGGTGCTGAAGGTGTCGCTGGTGATGATCGCGATTGCCGATGCCGGCGCGGAAAGCGCCATGACAAGTACCAGCAGCACGCTGATGGTCGCCGTCAATTTTTTCATAGCTTGGATCCTCCCTCAGAACTTGGCAGCCGTACTGGTGCCTGTCTATATTCACTAACAGTATAACAATTAGTATAATGAAAATCAAGGAAATCGAGGGATTTTCTCTCGGGAAATATTGCCTGAATTTCTTAGTGTCTGTCCCAAACATTGTTAAGTTTGACAAAAATAGCGCCCCCGGAGCGGAAATTTGGTTTGAGCCTCACAGAAAGCGGGCAAAAACCGCGGCGGATTGAAAATCCGCTTGCAAAAGCAAAAAAATGAGACTACACTTAGTAAACAATCAGAATGGGGCATTAGCCCCCTTCCATCTTCCGGCGAAAGGGATGGTGCTGTGGAACGGGTCATCAAGAATCTGGTCGAATATGACAAGCGCGGCCGGCGGCTTGTGGAAGAGGCGGAGGAGGAGCGCCGCAGCGTGCTGGCGCACATGGACGATTATAAAAAGGAGCTCGCGAAGCAGTACCACGAGCGGGAGCAGGAAAAGGTGGAGCAGTTCCGCCAGCAGGCCCAGGTGGAGAAGGAGGAGGCCCTTGCCGCGGCGCGCGCGCGCCACGAGGAGGCGCTCGGCCGCCTGAAGGCGAACTACCGGAAGAACAGCGCGCGGTGGGTCGCCGAAATCGTGAACCGCTGCATCGGGGGGTGACGCCGTGGCGCAGTATGCAAACGCGGTGATCTCCAAGGCGCGCGCCATGTACGGGCAGATGCTCTCCCCCGCCCAGTACGACGACCTGCTGCGCAAGCAGAACGTGCAGGAGATCTCCGCCTACCTGCGGGAGAAGACCCCTTACCGCGCGGCGCTGGAGGGGGTCCAGGACAGTACGATCCACCGCCGCCAGCTGGAGAACCTGCTGCACAGGGACCTCTTTTACCAGTACGTGCGGCTCGCGAAATATGTCCGCGAGAAGGACAGCATCTACCAGTACATCGTCATGGACCTGGAGATCGAGCTGATCCTTTCAAGCCTGCGCAACATCATCTCCGACGAGCAGGAGGACTTCGTCGCCTCCCTGCCCACCTTCATGCAGCCCTACGCGAGCTTCAACATCCTGGGGCTGGCGGGGGCGCGCTCCCTCGACGAGGTGATCGAGGCGGTGGCCGGGACGGTCTACGAGCCGGTGCTGCGCCGCTGCCAGAAGCAGCACCCGCCCGAAGGCAACACCCTGCGCTACACCCGCTATGAGCTGGCGCTGCGCACCTGCTATTTTTCCACGCTGCTCGAACGGGCGAAGCGGGAGACGCGCGGCAGGGCCTCCGCCGAGCTGCGGGAGCTGATCACCATGCGGGCGGAGCTGATGAACCTCAACACGATCTACCGGATGAAAACCTATTTTCAGGCGGACGCCCACCGCATCCGTGTGACGATGCTCCCCTTCTACAGCCGGCTGAGGCCGCGCCAGCTCGAGGAGATGGTCAGCGCGCGGGACACGCAGGCGTTTTTGAAGCTGCTTTCCGCCACCCCCTACGGGCGGCGGCTCGATCCGGAGACCGGCTTCTTCGAGGGGGAGACGGACGGCGTGCGCTACCGCGCCACCAGACGGCTGCTTCGCTTTTCGACCAGCCCGGAGGTGGTGTATATGGCGTTCATGCTGCTGCGCAGCATGGAGACGGAGGACATCGTGCGCATCATCGAGGGGGTCCGCTACGGGCTGCCCCCCGAGAAGATCGAAAAGCTGCTCTATAAGGCGTAAAGGACGACCAGGCGAAGGACCGATTCAAACGCGAAGGACCGGCCGGCCCCGGTGGGGCGGGCATTTCAAATATCCCGGGGGGACCGGCGGGGGCCGGTTCCCGTCTGCCGGAGAAAGGGCGGATTCACATGTCGATTGCCAAGCTGGCGCTGGTGAACATCGTCGGCGATATGAAGAGCCTCGACGACGTCATCATACGCTGTTTGGACAGGGGGGATTTCCATCCCGAGCCCTCGCAGCAGGCGGCGGGGGGCATCCGCGGCTTCACGCCGCTGTCGGAGGAGAACCCCTACACCGACGCGCTGCAAAAGCTGACCGACGCGGGCGTGGCGGCGGGGCTCAACCCCAAGTACATGCCGGAATATGTGCGGAGCGACAAGCTGTCCCGCGTCGCGGCGCACAGCCGTCAGTATTACGAGGATTTTTACAGGACCTTTTCCGAGGGGCTCGGCGCCCTGCGGGAACGGATGAACTTTTTGCAGGGGGAGATCGATCAGGACGAGGCCGCGCTGCTGATCCTGTCCCACCTGGCGGAGCTCGACGTCGATTTCGACGAGCTTTTCACCTGCAAGTATATCAAGGTGCGGCTCGGAAGGCTGCCGCTCGACAGCTACCAGAAGCTCTCCTTCTATGCGGGAAAGCCCTTCATCTTCAAATCGTTCGACGCGGAGAAGGACTACCGCTGGGGCGCCTATTTCTGCATGGCGGAGGACGCGCCCGAGATCGACGACATCTTCTCCTCCCTCTACTTTGAGCGGATGCGGGTGCCCGCCTTCATCCACGGCACCCCGGAGACCGCCCTGACGCGGCTGCGGGAGGAGATCGCCACCAACCGGGAGCAGCTCGCGGCGGCCAAAAACCAGTTCCAGGAGCTGGTGGACGCGCAGCGGGACCGCTACTACAAGCTCTACACCCGGCTGAAATTCCTCTCTGACTCGTTCGACATGCGCAAATATGTCTCTGTACTGAAACGGGAATTCATCGACGTATTCTATATCACCGGTTTTATCGAGGAGAGCCGCGCGGACGACTTTGCAAAGAGTCTGCGGCTGCTTGCCGACGTGACCGTCGAGGTCAAGCCGGACGACTCGGACAAACGGCTCCAGCCGCCCACCAAGCTCAAAAACGGCTGGTTCTCCCGCCCGTTCGAGATGTTCGTCGAGATGTACGGCCTGCCCGCCTACGGCGACTTCGACCCCACCCCCTTCGTGGCCTTCACCTATTCCCTCCTCTTCGGCGTCATGTTCGGCGATCTCGGGCAGGGGCTGGTGCTGGTGCTGGGCGGGTGGCTGCTCTGGAGGTTCAAGCGGTTCCAGATCGGCGCGGTCGTCAACCGGATCGGCATCTTCTCCTGCATCTTCGGTACCCTTTACGGGTCGGTGTTCGGGTTCGAGGAGCTGCTCACCCCCTTCTATACGAACGTCCTGGGCCTGCCCGGCAAGCCGATCGAGGTCATGGCCCCCGAAAACACCAACCTCATCCTCATCGCTGCGGTCGCGCTCGGCGTGGTGCTCATCTGCACCTGTATCCTGATGGATATCTTCGTCAGCCTCCGCAAGCGCGACTATGAACGGGCGTTTTTCTCCGCCAACGGCGTAGCGGGCCTTGTCTTTTACGGCGCGGTCCTCTTCGGCGCGGTCATGATGTTTCTGGCGGGCAAAAACTATTTCACCCACCTCTACGTCATCCTGCTCATCGTTCTGCCGCTGGCGGTCATCCTGCTCAAGGAGCCGCTCGGCAACCTGCTCCGCGGACTCGGCGCAAAGCCGGAGGAGGGCATGGGCGCCTATCTGACGGTCGCGCCCTTCGAGCTCTTTGAGGTGGTGCTCAGCTTTTTCTCCAACACGATGTCCTTCCTCCGCGTGGGCGGCTTCGTGCTCAGCCACGCGGGCATGATGGCGGTCGTCTTCACCCTCTCCGAGATGGTCGGGAACGCCGCCAGCCCCGCGGTCATCATCATCGGCAACCTCTTCGTGATGGGCATGGAGGGCCTCATCGTGGGCATCCAGGTGCTCAGGCTCGAGTTCTACGAGATGTTCAGCCGCTATTTCGACGGCGACGGAAAACCATTCTCCCCCGTCACGGTAAAGGGCGCGGGGAAGTGATCTTCTCATCCGACACGTCTCTGTGCCTTCGGGCGCGGATACCAATTCAATTTGGAGGTAATTTGTGATGTTGTTTGTGATTGCTACCGCCGCGGTGATCGTGGCCACCCTGCTGCTCATCCCCATCGTCAAGGTCGGTTCCACCTCCGGCGCCAGAAGGCGCGTGCTTGCCAACGCGGGCGTTTTCCTCATCGCTACCCTGCTGATGATCATGATGGCGGTCGGCGTTTCGGCCGAAACGCCCGATCCCGACACGGCCCCGGACACTGCCGCCGTCGAGACCGTCCCCGCCCAGAACAACCAGGGCATGGGCTATCTCGCCGCCGCGCTCGCCACCGGACTCAGCTGCCTGGGCGCGGGCATCGCGATCGCGTCCACCGCCCCCGCCGCGATCGGCGCGTTTTCCGAGGACCCCAAGGCGTTCGGTAAGGCGCTGATCTTCGTCGTCCTCGGCGAAGGCGTCGCGCTCTATGGACTTCTGATCTCGATTCTGCTGATTAATAAGCTCTGATTTACCGCTCAGTGAGCGGTGTAGTTTGCCGGGTCCCGCCCCGGCAGGCGGCCCCATTTCTTGTACGGACAAGAAATGGGGGAAAGAAGCCGCAGGGGGCC
>NZ_JANFZX010000096.1:0-5887 GCF_024461615.1 Anaerotruncus sp. DFI.9.16 | reverse complement strand
CCCACGACCTCTAGCGTGACAGGCTAGCGTTCTAACCAACTGAACTACCGGGCCATCTGCGCTGGTCTTGTCGAACAGCGCGATATTTATTATAATCGTTCCCACCGTTTTTGTCAATAGGATTCGGGGAAGAATCTTGAAAAAAGAACGGCGGAAAAAACCAGACGCGGGCGGGAGGAAATCCTCCCGCCTATGGTATTCCCTAATCGCCGAAGGAAATACCCAAACTGCGCGCTGTAAAAATCATCTGGTCGTTGACCGGGATGAATTTCGTCTTTCCGGCGACGTCGGACAGGCGGTTGTGGACGATCTCGTTGTTCTGCTGGGCGACGGTCACGCCGAAGATGCCGCGGCTGAAGAGCTCCGCGCCGTAAACGCCGAACTGGGAGGCGAGCACCCGGTCGTAGGCGGACGGCTCGCCGCCGCGGATGAAGTGCCCCGGCACAACCATGCGCGTCTCGGAGCCCGAGCTCTCCTCGATCTGTCGCACAATGCGCGCCGTCGCCGTCGTAATCCCCTCGGCGGCGCGTTTTTCGGCGCGCTCCTTCTTTTTCATTTTGGCCTCTTCGGCGTCGAACGCGCCCTCCGCGACCACCACGATCGAGAATCCCCGGCCGGACGCCGCCCGCCGCTCGATCGCCTTGACGACCTTTTTGATGTCGTAGGGGATCTCGGGGATGAGGATGACGTCCGCGCCGCCCGCCACGCCGGTGTAGAGGGTGAGCCAGCCCGCCTTGTTGCCCATGATCTCGATGACCATCACCCGCTTGTGGCTGCTCGCGGTGGTGTGGATGCGGTCGACCACCTCGGTGCCGATCCCCACAGCGGTATGAAAGCCAAACGTCACGTCGGTGCCCCAGATGTCGTTGTCGATCGTCTTGGGCAGGCCGATGATGTTGAGCCCCTCCTCGGAGAGCAGATTGGCCGTCTTGTGGGTGCCGTTGCCGCCCAGAACGAAGAGGCAGTCGAGCTTCATCTTTTTGTAGTTGCCCTTCATCTCGGCGACCTTGTCCACGTCGTTCTCGACGATCTTCATGTTTTTATAGGGGGTGCGCGCCGTGCCGAGGATGGTGCCGCCGCGCGTCAGGATGCCGGAAAAATCCGACTGCTTCATCTCATGGTACTCGCCCTTGATCAGCCCCTTGAAGCCGTCGACCACGCCGACGATCTCCACGTCCGGCATCTTCTGGTAGAGCGCCTTGGCCACCCCGCGGATGGTCGCGTTCAGTCCCGGACAGTCTCCGCCCGCCGTTAAAATTCCCACTCTTTTTGTCATTTCCTTTTCCTCCTTACGCAAAACCCGTCCGATTACCGAACCAGCAGCGCCCACGCGAGCAGCCCGTATTCCGCCAACGTGATCGCCGGGATTCCAACCACAAAATACCAGCGGCGCGTCTTGTGCCGGAAGAGATACATGCCGGCCCACACGCCCCATCCCCCGCCGATCACGGCGAAGAAGAAGAGGGTTTTCTCGGGGATGCGCCACGCGCCGCGCTTCGCCTTCCACTTGTCGAGCCCGCAGGCCGCCAGTCCCGCCGCGTTGACCGCGAAAAGCGCCCACATCAAGACGGTTCCCATCCGCTCATCCTTTCATTCGGAATCTTCGCAAAATCAGTATACCACATCTTTCCGCCGATGGAAAGCGCGCGGCAGAAGGGCGGGGAGCACGCTCCCCGCCCCTTTTACGGCTCAAAAATTCGCGCCGTTCCAGCCCCAGCTGGCCACCTCCTCATATTTGACGTAGACGTGGTCGGGCGCGATATCCAGTTCGTCGCGCAGGATGCCGGTGATTTCCCCGGTCAGCCTGTCAAAGGCGGACGCGGGCGCCTTGCCGTACACCTTGACCTCCACGAAGGCCATCGGCGCGCCGGCCTCCCCGCGGAAATACATGCGGCAGCCGTCCTCGAACGTGCACATCAGCCAGTTTTCCGTCTTGCCGGGGATGGCGGTGATCGCCTGTCCGAATTTTTGCTTGATCGCCTCTTCCTTTTCCGGGGTGAGCGTGACGTTTACCTTTGTCTGGATGCAGGGCATCGTGATTCCTCCCTCAAATTTTTCTGCGCTTATTATATCCCGTTCCCGCCGTGTTTTCAATCGTTTTTCCGGGACGGCCGTTTCCGTCCAGCCGCCGGACTTGCACGGGACGAGACCCTTTGGCATATAGATGAATCGTGCCATGTCTTGCATGGTGCGTTTTCTTTTTCTCCCGATTCTCAAATCCGCCGGGTTCCGGCCGAGGAGGTCTTCCCTTGTTCTCGTTGTTCGCCGCCCTGTGCAACCTGCTCTATTTCGCCCTGCACGTCACCGGTACCGGGTCCTTCCCCCGCCCCCTCTCCGCCAAGGAGGAACACGAATGCCTCGAGCGGATCGCCGCCGGGGACGAAGCCGCCAAAGCCTGCCTGATCGAGCACAACCTGCGCCTCGTGGCCCATATTATCAAGAAGTATTACAGCACCTTCAAGGATCAGGACGACCTGATCTCGATCGGGACGATCGGACTGATCAAGGCGGTCTCCACCTTCAACACCGACAAGGGGACCCGTTTCGCGACCTACGCCTCCCGCTGCATCGAAAACGAGGTGCTGATGCACTTCCGCAATAAGAAGAAGTCCGCGCAGGACGTCTACATAAGCGATCCGATCGACACAGACAAGGATGGGAATTCCCTGACGCTCGGCGACATCATGTCGGAGGAGGATAACATCATCGACTGCATCGACCTGCACATCAAGTCGGAGCAGCTCTATGATTTTATCGCCTGCTGCCTCGACGAGCGGGAGCGGCAGATCATCGTCATGCGCTACGGCCTCGGTGGGACCCGCCCGCTCACACAGCGGGAAGTCGCCAAAAAGCTGGAAATTTCCCGCTCCTATGTCTCGCGCATTGAAAAGAAGGCGATCGGAACGCTTCGCACCCGCTTTGAACGGGAGGGCGCATTTCTCTGACGCGCCGTTCGGGCGGCAAAACCTGTAAAGGAGAGTTCCATGATCACCATCAGCCTGTGCATGATCGTTAAGGATGAGGAGGACGTCCTCGCCCGCTGCCTCGAAAGCGCGGCGGACGCGGCGGACGAGATCATCATTGTGGATACCGGCTCCGCCGACGCGACGAAGGAGATCGCGCGGCGGTATACCGACAAGGTCTATGACTTCGCGTGGACCGACGACTTTTCCGCCGCGCGGAATTTTTCCTTCTCCAAAGCGGAGATGGAATACTGCATGTGGCTCGACGCGGACGACGTTCTTGCGGATGCCGACCGCGCCGCGCTGCTCGACCTCAAACGCACCCTCGATTCCGCCGCCGACGTCGTCATGCTCCGCTACCACGCGGCGTTCGACACGGACGGCAAGCCCACCCTCTCCTACTACCGCGAACGGATCGTCCGCAACTGCCCTGAATTCCGCTGGGCGGGGGCGGTGCACGAGGCGATCACCCCCTCGGGCGTCGTCGTTTACGGGGACGCCGCCGTCTCCCACCGCAAGCTGCGCCCCTCCGACCCTGCGCGCAACCTGCGCATCTATGAAAAACAGCTCGCCGAGCAAGGGGAGCTCGCGCCGCGCGACCAGTTCTACTACGCGCGCGAGCTCTACTACCACGGGCGTTACGCCGACGCCGTCCGCGTGTTTGAGGCGTTCCTGGACGGGGGACGCGGCTGGATCGAAAACAACATCGAAGCCTGCCGCCATCTCTCCTGGTGCCGCTACGCGATGAAGGAGCCGCGCGAGGCGCTTTCCGCGCTGCTGCGCACCCTTGAATACGACACACCGCGCGCCGAGGTCTGCTGCGACGTCGGAAAGCATTTTCTCGACCGCGCGCGCTACCGGGAGGCGATCTTCTGGTATGAGCTCGCGCTCTCCCGCGAACGCGACGACCGTTCGGGCGCTTTCGTCAGCCCCGACTGCTACGGCTACCTGCCCTGCATCCAGCTTTGCGTCTGCCACGACCGGCTGGGCGAGCGCGCCCGTGCCGCCGAATACAACGACCGCGCCGGGAAATATAAGCCCGACGACCCCTCCTACCTGCGCAACAAGCTCTATTTTGCCGCGCAGAGCTCATGAAGGAAATCCATCCCCCGGCGCGCCCGCCGGGGGATGGATTTCTTTGGTTTGCATTTCTCCTGGAAACGCGGTAGAATAGCTACGGAAAATTCACCCGGCCAAGGAGGTTTTCATGCAAGGCGCAATCTTTGATATGGACGGTACCCTGCTCGACTCCATGCCCTTCTGGGGCGACTCCGCCGACCGCTTCCTCATGAAGCGGGGCGTCCGCCCGCCCCCGGGACTTTACGAGGCCCTCAAGGACCTCAGCATGGTCCAGACCGCCGATTACCTGCGCGAACGGTTCGGCGTCACCGGAGCCGTGCAGGATGTGATGGACGGCATCAACGAGGTCATGGAGGAGAGCTATTTCCACCAGATCCCGCCCAAGGCGGACATCCTCTCCTTCGTCGACCGCCTCGCCCGCGCCGGGGTGCGCATGTGCGTGGCCACCGCCACCGACCGCTATCTCGCAGAGGCGGCGCTCAAGCGGGTCGGCCTGCTCGACCGGTTTGAGTTCCTGCTCACCTGCACCGAGGTGGGCGCGGGCAAGCATCTGCCCGTGATCTATGAGCGCGCCCGCGAACGGCTGGGACTGCCCCGCGAGGAGGTCGTCGTCTTTGAGGACGCGCTCTACGCCGTGGAGACCGCCAAAGCCGCCGGCTTTCCCGTCGTCGCGATCGCCGACCGCTCCGCCGCCGGGGACGAGCCCCGCATCCGCGCCCTCGCCGACCGGTTCGTCAAACAGTATGCCGAACTGAATGAATGGGAATAAAGAGAAGCCGTCCGGAAGGGCGGCTTCTCTTTATTTGAATTTTCCGCTCTTCGAGCGGTGTAGTTGCCGAGTCCCGCCCCGGAGCGTGCTTAGATTTGCCGCTCATCGAGCGGCGGAACTTGTCGGTAGTCGACCGACAGCGAATTCCTTTCTTGCTTGCCCAAGAAAGGAACCAAAGAAGGGCACGAGGGGCTGCGCCCCTGCGACCCCCACGCCGCCTCCGGTTGGCCTGCGGCCAAAGTCGGCGGCGCCCTGTCCACGGATCAGCGGACGAGCTTACAGCATCCCGCCAACCGCCGCGCCGCGGGCGCAATGCCTCTGCCTGAGAGGCTCCGGAACCGTACCGGTAATGCGCCCGGGGAGGCACGGCTTTAAGTCATTCGCCGCTCTCTTCCGGGCGGTGCACCGGCCCCAAAAGGTCCTCATAGCGGCACCCAAGCGCCCGGCAGATCATCGGGAGCTCATGGGCGAAGATGTTACGGCACCCGTTCTCGATCTTCGTCACGGTCGACCGTGTAATATCGAACTCCGCCACCTGCAATTTTGCGGCGAAAAGCTCCTGCGACCACCCCTTCTGATTCCGCAGTCGGGCGATATTCTTACCGATATAGCCGTCCAGCATTTTTTTGCGCCCCATAGTACAATCGCTTGCTCCCATCTAATCACATTTTTCTTGATTATAGGGAGATTATTTGCTATAATTGTTCTTATATAAGAACACTAGGGAGCCTGACTAATGAAAGTATCTATAAAACTACCGAAAAACAAAATTTGGGGAATCCGCCTGGAATGGCTGCTCCGCCGGAACCCGGAGAACGCACCTCCCCGGCGTAAGCGGGCGTGTGGAAGAGGAAGGAAAAGAGGCGGGACGCAATAGCGTCCCGCCCCTTTTCTTTCCGTTGTATGATATCGCCCACTGACAAGCACTCAGTTTCCGTTCCCACCCATTGGGAGCGTCCGCAACCTGAATTGAGCCTTCAGCTGGTGTACCCGTGGGGAGCGGCGGTAACCGGCGGGTACTGGCAAGGTACTCCCGGAGATTCCTAAGAACCCGGCGGAGGGTTCTTAGGCGGAC
>NZ_JANFZX010000095.1:0-6170 GCF_024461615.1 Anaerotruncus sp. DFI.9.16 | reverse complement strand
CCACCAAACACGAGCATCGTAAGATGCTCGTGTTTTTTTGTTCCCGGGTGGATTCGAAAGGCGGCTCTTGGCGGGCCACCGGGGACGGGCCGCAACCGCCGTGGCTTTTCCGCAGAAAAGCGAAACACCCTCCTCCACCAACAGGAAACCCGCATAGTTACTTACTATGCGGGTTTCCTGTTGTTCCGAAGATCGTTATAGAGGCTTCATTATACGACATCGTTACGACACTCACACTTAATAAAGGCGGCCCGCCGTCGAAGTTTACACCATACGAATCTCTATCCGACAAGCCGGGACGCGGGTACCCCCAGCGCCCAGACAAGACTTTCAATCACGTCCGAGGTCGGGTTGGCGGTCCCGCACTCGACCGCACTGATCGTGCGCACGCACAACCCGGAAGCAAAAGCAAGCCGTTCCTGCGACCATCCCAATTCCAATCTGTTCATTCTGACGTTCACTCCGATTGTCGTTGATAACATGACGCGTCCCTTTCTGCGGGCCGCCTCGTTCGATTCTACTATGTGTCCGTTCAAAATGGAAGCCGCTAAAAGTTCAAATATATGACTGTTTTTACCCTTCCGGCGGAAAACATGCCGTTCTTTGACCAATATGCCCGATACGCCTGGTATTATCACGCTTATCCGCTTTGGGCGGGTGGGACGCGGCGCGTGATTTTCGCTTTGCGCTTGCCAAACCGGAGGCGGCGGGGTAAAATCAAATGTAAGATCATTTTCATAAAGGGGAAAAGAAAATGCCCAGAGAATCCGTCATGGAGATCAAGACGGTCAACCGCAACCGCATCTACCGGATGATTTACCAGAATCCGCGCATCTCACGGCCGGAGCTCTGCCACCGGCTGGGGCTGAGCATGCCGACCGTGATGCAGAACGTGCGGTACCTGCAGGACCGCGGCCTGGTGGAGGAGGGCGGCAGCCTCGATTCCACGGGAGGGCGCAAGGCGGTCGCGCTCACCTGCGTGAAGGACGCGCGGACCGCCGTGGGGCTGGACCTGACCGCGAACCACATCAGCGGCGTGCTGGTCGACCTGGAGGGCGGCATCCTCGCCGAAAGCCGGGAGAAGCGCGCCTTTGCGGTGAGCGGCGAATACGCCGACGCGCTCGCCGGCGTGGTGCGGGACCTGATCGGGAAGGCGGCGGCGCCCGCCGAACGGGTGCTGGGCGTGGGCGTCTCCATGCCGGGGACCTTTTCGGCCGACGGCGGCCTGATGCTCGATTCCCGGGTGCTGCGGATGCAGAACCTGCGCTGCGCGGAGCTCTCCAAGTCGATCTCCCTCCCCTGCGTCTTCTGCAACGACGCCAACGCGGCCGGCTTCGCGGAGGTCTGGGACGTGCAGAGCCCGTCCGACGCGCTCTACCTCTCGCTGAGCAACACGGTGGGCGGCGCGATCCTACTCGGGGGGCAGCTCTACAAGGGGGAGAACCAGCGCGGCGGCGAGTTCGGGCACATCCCGGTCGAACGGGACGGCAAACGCTGCTACTGCGGCAAGAAGGGCTGCCTGGACGCCTATTGCTCCGCGACGGTGCTCTCCGAACTGGCGGGGGGCAGCCTCCCGGCATTTTTCCGGGAGCTGCGGGAGGGCGCGCCGAAGGCGCGCATCGCCTGGGCGGATTATCTGGACAACCTCGCCGCGGGGGTGGACATCCTGCGGATGGCGTTCGACTGCCCGGTCATCCTCGGCGGCTACGTGGGCGCGTATATGGAGGACCAGCTGGAGGAGCTGCGCGGCCGGCTCGCCTACCTGAACCGGTTTGACAGGGACGGCGGCTATGTCCGGGTCTGCCGCTACCGCACCGAGGCGTCAGCGGTCGGCGCGGCGCTGATCCACGTGCAGGCGTTCGTGAACAGCATCTGAGCGCGGCCGGGTCCCACATCTTCGGAATTGGAAAAGCGGGGAGCGATCCCCGCTTTTTTGTCTAAATCGGCGCGGCCGCTTTTGTGGATTCCGATGATTTTGCCCTTTTTCGCGCGGCGCGCGGGATTTGCCGTTGACAAGCGGAGGGAAAACCCGTATTTTAATAGTTAGATTCTTTATGTAAATATCCTAACTAACTATTGAAGGGAGCAAACCCATATGCAGGGAAAGATGAAAGTGGCGGTCATGACCGGCGTCGGCAGGAGCGCGTTTGAGGAGCGGGAGATCCCGCGCCCGAAGGCGGGCGAGGTGCTCGTCAAGCTCGAATACATCGGCATCTGCGGGTCGGACCTGCACTATTACGCGACGGGCGGAATCGGCGACTGCCGGGTGGAGCCCCCCTTTGTGCTCGGGCACGAGGCGGGCGGCACCGTGGTGGAGACCGGCGCGGGCGTAACCGATCTCAAGGTCGGGGACCGGGTGGCGCTCGAGCCGGGAAAGACCTGCGGCCACTGCGAGTTCTGCCGCACCGGGCGCTACAACCTCTGCCCCGACGTGGTGTTTTTCGCGACCCCGCCGGTCGACGGCGTGTTCCAGGAGTACGTCGCGCACGAGGCGGGGCTCTGCTTCAAGCTCCCGGACAACGTGAGCACGATGGAGGGCGCGCTGATCGAGCCGCTCGCCGTGGGCTTCCATGCCGCCAACCTCGGGGAGGCGCACATCGGGCAGACGGCGGTCGTCACCGGCTCCGGATGCATCGGGCTGGTCTCCCTGCTGGCGATGAAGGCGATGGGGGTGTCGAGGGTCTACGTGGTGGACGTGATCGAGGCACGGCTGAGGAAGGCGCTGGAATGCGGCGCGGACGGGGTGATCAACGGGAGGACGGCGGACGTGGTACAGGAGGTCATGAGGCTGACCGGCGGCCGGGGGACCGACCTCGTGATCGAGACCGCCGGGACCGAAGCCACCACCCGTCAGGCCATCCAGATGGCGAAGAAGGGCTCGACCATCGTGCTGGTGGGGCTGGGCGCCTCGGGGGAGATGACCCTGCCGATGACCGCCGCCATCAACAAGGAGCTGACCTTCAAAAGCATCTGCCGCTACCGCCACTGCTACCCGATGGCGATCGACGCGGTCGCGACGGGGCGGATCAACATTCGCGGGATCGTCACCAATGAGTTTGCGTTCGACGACCTGCCCGAGGCGCTGGACATCTGCATCAACAACAAGGACGAGGTCGTCAAGGGCGTCGTCAGGGTCGCGGATTAGAAAGGAGGGACCGCCATGTATGTCGAGGAACTGTTTGGACTGAAAGGCAAGGTCGCGGTCGTGACCGGGGCGAGCAAGGGGATCGGAAAGACCGCCGCGGTCGGACTCGCGAAGGCCGGCGCGGAGGTGGCCATCCTCTGTCGCAGCGAGCCGAAGGAGGCGCTGGAGGGCATCGCGGCCGCCGGCGGCCGGGGCTATTGGATCGCCGCCGACGTCACCGACGAAGCGGCCGTCGACGCCGCCTTCGCCGAGATCGCGCGCCGGTCCGGCGCCGTGCATGTGGTGTTCAACAACGCCGGCATCTGCATCCACGAGGACTCGGTCGACGCGCCGGCGGAAAACTTCCGCACGGTCATGGACGTCAATTTTTTCGGGGAGTTTTTTGTGGCGCGCGCAGCTGCGCGGATCATGATGGAGCGGGGCATCCGCGGGAGCATCATCAATATGGCCTCGATGTCCGGTTCGATCGTCAACCTTCCCCAGTGGCAGTGCTCCTACAACGCGTCCAAGGCGGCGGTCATCCACATGACCCGGTCGCTGGCGGTCGAATGGGTCAAAGCGGGCATCCGGGTCAACTGCATCAGCCCGGGATATATCGCGACGGGCGCGCTCGACGAAATTCCGGAGGAGTACCGCAAGTCCTGGATCCCGATGATCCCGATGGCGCGCATGGGGAAGCCGGAGGAGCTGCTTCCCGCGCTTCTCTACCTCGCGAGCGACGCCTCGGGCTACACCACCGGAAGCAACGTGATCGTGGACGGCGGCTATACCTGCCTGTAGGCGGCAGCGGGAAATCGGAGGCATAAAAAAAGGGCGGGACGGTTCCCGGGAACCGCCCCGCCTTTCTTTTTCGCGTCCATGCAGTAAACCGCCGCGCTTCCGGCACCTATCCTCTGAAAGGAGCATCCGCAATGAAAAAATGGATAATTTGCCTGGCCGCCGTTATCGCCCTGTCCATGCTCTCCGCCTGTGCGGGGCAGAAGCCCGCCGAGAGCCAGCTTCCGAACCCCATCGAGGAATATGAAACGCTTGAGGACGCGCAGGCCGCCGCAGGATTTGAAATCCCGACGCCCGCCGGACTGCCCGAAGGATATACGCTCGAGGCCGTCACGACCATCGCGAAAAGCACCATCCAGCTCATCTACACCGACGGGCAGAACGACCTGACCTACCGCTGCGGGAAGGCCGGCGGCTCCGACATCAGCGGCGATTACAACGTCTACGACGAGGAGGAAGCCGCCGACGTCAACGGGAATTCCGTCCTCATGAAGGGCGCCGACGGATCCCGGTCGCTCGCCGTCTGGCAGGACGACGCGTTCTCCTATTCCCTCCACGCCGCCTCCCCGCTCCCGAAGGAACAGCTGGTCAAAATTGTGGAAAGCGTCAAAAACTGATTTTGGCGGCGCGCGCGGACGGTTAATTTTCCGCCTCCGGGGAATTCTATTCCCGAGGTGATCGTATGCCAAAGGACAGCCAGCCGGACAAAAAAGAGGTCCGCAGGAAAAAGTGCAACGGCCAGACTCCCCTCACCCGTGAAAACCAGAACCACAACCGGAACGCCAAAAAACATTCGGTCAAACCGGACGACGTGTAAGGAGGGGACCGCCATGCCAAAACCCGGAATGCGCCGCCCCGACCCGCGCGAGCCGCACGGGACGGAAAGCAACCACATCAGCCGCTTCCCGAAGAACGAAGTCTCCCCCGTCCCTGAAATCCAGGGCAAGGCCAAGCATGGGAAGGCCCACGTCCGCCCGGTCATCGAAAACGGCCGGAACGACCACAAGGTTTTCCACGAGCTGAAGGGGGACGGCTCGGTCGGGGACCCCAACCCCTGAAAAGCGCCGCCCACGCGGCGCTTTTTTTCGTCTTTCGCCCGCGCGCTTTGCCGTGATTTTCCGCTGATTTTTCGCGTCCCGCGGCGAACAATACTGCCGAGGTGACTTTTGATGGAATACCAATATGCCGACCTGTCCAACCGGCTCAAAACCGAGATCAAACGGTTGGAAACACAGATCAGCCGCGACACCGGCAGGCGTGTCGTCCTGATCGCCTATGAGGGCGGCGTGCAGCCCACCCCCGTCTTCGGCGACGTGCTGGAATCGGGCTCCGCCGAACTCAAGCGCAACGTCTTCGGACCGGGCGGCCGCACCCCCGACGACAAGCTCTACGGCAATATTACACAGTGGCATATCTGATCCGCGCCCGTCCTTCATAATTGATTCACAAATCCTTTTCAGAATGTTCGCGCAACTCAAATATCTGCGTCATAATTTCCCGTTATGATAGAGACATCATCAATCTGCCGACGCCGGATGAACGGAATACCGGCCGGACGCCGGCAGGCCCAGCCATTCCCCTGCGGGGTTTTCATATACTTTTCTTACTCCTCCTCTTTTCTCTAAAAGCGCGGCGTCATGCCGCGCTTTTGTTTTTTGCACCCGCCCGTTTCCGCCCGCATAAACTGGCGTAAGGAGGGCCGTACCATGCCAAATTCACAAAACCTCAGCACCATCACCCTGAGCGTGGGGATTATCCTGCTCATCTGTATCGTCATCCTGCCGCTGCTTTCCGGAACCAGAAACAGTTTTTAGTGCGCCGCTTCTCCCCCGCATCTTTGCATTCCCCCGGGGAATCCTATTCCCGAGGTGATTATGATGTCAAATGAAAGCGCATATTTTATCGTTGAAAACCTCGGCGGCAAGCATGCTCTGAAGGACATTAAGCGCGAGCTGGACGCTCTGCACGGCGTGACCTCCGTCAGCGTCAATCCGGAACACCGGCTCGTCGCGGTCGATTACGACAGCTCCGGCATCTCATACGACCGGATAGAACATCGCCTCAATCGTCTGGGCTTCCAGATTGCGGCCGACGCCAGCGAGATTCAGACCCGCTGACACGGGCTTCGGACAGCCATAAGGCACGCCGCCCCCGGGCGGCGTGCCTTTTTTTGATTTGCCTCCCGGCGGACGGTTTGGATTTGCCGCGCTGCACCCGGCGGGGCTTTAGATGCGCTCCTCGCCTGCGG
>NZ_JANFZX010000094.1:0-6181 GCF_024461615.1 Anaerotruncus sp. DFI.9.16 | reverse complement strand
CCCCCCCCCCCCCCCCCCCCCCCCCCCCCCCCCCCCCCCGCGACCGGGATGCGGCAGGTGACTTTGATGAATCCTGAATACGATCTGGAGCTCTCCGGCATCACCAAGCAGTTCGGCGCGACGCTCGCCAACGACCACATCCATTTCGGCGTAAAAAAGGGCGAGGTCCATTCGCTGATCGGTGAAAACGGCGCGGGAAAGAGCACCCTCATGAATATCCTCTACGGGCTTCTGCGCCCCGACGAGGGGGAGATCCGCCTCGGCGGGAAGCCGCTCGTGCTTCGCAGTCCCAAGGACGCCATCGCCAACGGCATCGGGATGGTGCACCAGCATTTCATGCTCTCCCCCTCCCTGACCGTCGCGGAAAACATCGTGCTCGGGCACCGGCCGCCCGGGCAGCGGGTGCTGTGGAAGCCCCGCGAGATGGAACGCCACCTCGAGGCGATCAGGCGGGACTTCGACGTCGACCTCCCGCTGGACGCGCCGGTGAGCAGCCTCACCGTCGGGCTGATGCAGCGGATCGAGATCGTCAAGACGCTCTACCGCGGGGCGAAAATCCTCATCCTCGACGAGCCCACCGCGGTGCTCACCCCGCAGGAGAGCGAGGAGCTCTTCCACACCGTCCGCAAGCTCTCGCAGGCCGGGCACACCGTCATCTTCATCTCCCACAAGCTGCGGGAGGTGATGGAGATCTCCGACCGGATCACCGTCCTGCGGGCGGGGAGGTCGGTCGACACGGTGAACAAATCCGACGTGACCCCCCGCCTTCTCGCCCAGATGATGATCGGGCGGGAGATCAGGGGGCTCGAGCCCAAGGATACCGACCGGGGGCCGGTCGCGCTCTCGGTCGAGGACCTCGCGGTCCCCGGGGACCGCGGCGCGCTGGAGGTGCGGGGGCTCTCCTTCGAGCTGCGCATGGGGGAGATCCTCGGCGTGGCGGGCGTGGAGGGCAACGGGCAGACCGAGCTGGCCGAGGCGGTCATCGGGGTCCGCCGCCCCGCTGCGGGCCGCATCGAAATGCAGGGGGAGGAGATCACCCGCATGCCGGTCGGCAAACGGTTTGAGCGGGGGCTCGCACACATCCCGCAGGACCGCGTCAAGGAGGGGCTCATCCTTGACTTCTCCCTCACCGACAACCTCGTCCTCAGCATCCGGAACGGCCCGCCTGTCTCGAAGCACGGGGTCATAGACTGGAGGGCGGCGCAGACGGTCAGCCGAAAGCTCATCGCGGACTATCAGATCAAGGCGTCCTCCCCCGAGGAGGCCTGCAAAAACCTTTCGGGCGGCAACATGCAGAAGGTGGTCGTGGCGCGCGAGCTCTCCAAGAAGCCCCGCGTCATCATCGCCTGCCAGCCGACCCGCGGGGTGGACATCGGCGCGTCGGAGTACATCCGCAGGATGCTCATGGAGATGCGCGACGCGGGCAACGCCGTGCTGCTCATCTCCGCCGACCTCGACGAGGTCATGGAGCTCAGCGACCGGATCATGGTCATGTACGGCGGCAGGAAGACCGGCGAGCTGCTGCGCGCCGAGGCGGACGAGCACAAGCTCGGGCGGATGATGTTCGGCATCACGGAAAGCGAGGAGGCGGAGGGATGAATCAAAAAGCGGTACGGTTTTTCCGGGGGCTCGCGCGCATCCTGCTCATCCTGCTGTGCGCCTTCGCGCTCAACACGCTGGTGCTGCTCGCCAGCGGCAAAAGCCCCGCCACCATCTATTCCGCCCTCTTCAAGGGCGCGTTCGGCGGCGTCTACAACCTGGCGCGCTCGCTGCGCTGGGCCACCCCGCTCGTCTTCACCGGGCTCGCCTTCGCGGTCTCCTCCCGGTGCGGCATCTTCAACATCGGCGCGGCCGGCCAGCTCTACCTGGGCGCCTTCGCCGCCACGGCGGTGGGCCTCGCCCTGCCCGGCGCGCCCCGCCTTGTGGTCCTTCCGCTCGCCATGCTGGCCGGAATGGCCGCCGGGATGCTCTGGTCGGTGCTCGCCGGCTCCATCAGCATCCGCTTCGGGGCGAGCATCGTGGTGGTCACGCTCATGCTCAACTACGTGGCCACCCTCTTCACCGAATATCTCGTGCGATATCCCTATTACGAGCCGGGCACCCTCGGGGAGAGCGGCTCGACCGCCTACATCCCGGAGGGCTCCCGCCTGACCGTGCTGATCGGCGGCACCAACGTCACCACCGGGCTCCTGATCGCCCTCATCGCGGTGGCGGTCATCGCCTTTTTCGACGCGAAGAGCGTCCTCGGCTACGAGTGCCGGGTCATCGGCGCGAACGAACGGTTCGCCGAGTTTTCCGGCCTGCGGGTCGGCGGCCGGCAGATGCTCGTCTACGCCGTCAGCGGCGCCATCGCGGGACTGGGCGGCGCGGTCGAGATTCTCGGGAATTACGGGCGGTTCATGATCGATTTCTCCCCCGACGTGGGCTTCGACGGCATCGTCGTCTCCCTGCTCGCGGGCGGGAATCCCGCGCTCGTGCCCCTCTCCGCCTTCTTTATGGGGGCCATGACGAGCGGGTCCATCGCGATCGAGATGTTCGGCGGCGTCCCCAAGGCCATGGCCAAAATCCTCATGGGGATCGTCATTGTCATCATCACCGTACAGAAGCTGCCGCAGCTTCGCGCAAGATTCCGGGCGGCGGCTTCCGGACAGTGAAATCATCAAATCAGGAAAGGACCATAAGCACATGAAAAAAACCTATCTGCGAATTTCCCCGGAGGTCGAGGCGGCACTTGCCGAAAACAGGCCGGTGGTGGCGCTGGAAAGCACCATCATCTCCCACGGCATGCCCTACCCGCAAAACGTCGAGACCGCCCTCGAGGTGGACCGGATCATCCGGGAAAAGGGCGTCGTCCCCGCGACCATCGGCGTCATCCACGGGGAGATCATCGTCGGCATGGACCGCGATGAGATCACCTATATGGGCAAGGCCGGCCTCGCGGTCCGCAAGCTCTCCCGGCGGGACATGGGCGCGGCCGTCGCCCTCGGGCTGGACGGCGCGACCACCAGCGCGGCGACCTCGATCATCGCGCACCTGGCGGGCATCCGCATCTTTGCGACCGGCGGGCTCGGCGGCGTCCACCGCGGCGCGCCGGAATCCTTCGATATCTCCGCCGACCTCGATGAGATCGCGCGCACGCCCGTGCTGACCGTCTGCGCGGGGCCCAAGGCCATCCTCGACATCCCGCTCACCCTCGAATACCTCGAGACGAAGGGCGTCCCGGTCGTCAGCTACCGCTCCGACCGCCTGCCCGCCTTCTATTCCTCCCAAAGCCCCTACAGCCCGGATTACCGGCTGGACGACCCCGCCGACATCGCCCGGATCTTCCACCTCCAGCAGGAGATGGGGCTCTCCAACGGCATGCTGGTCTGCAATCCCGTGCCAGGGCAGTATGAAATCCCGCAGGAGGAGATCAACCCGGTCATCGAACAGGCCGTCCGGGAGGCCGAGGAGAAGGGCATCCACGGCAAGGATTCCACCCCCTTCCTGCTCGACCGGGTCAAGCAGATCACCGGGGGGCGCAGCCTCGACACCAACATCCAGCTGGTTTACAACAACGTCCGCCTTGCAAGCGAAATCGCCAAGGCGCTCGCCGCGCTTTCGGCGGGAGAACTCTGAAAATACGTGTGGAAGAACGCGGGCGGGCGGACGCGGCTCCCCCGCCCGCGGATGAGGAGTCATCATGGCAGAAAGGATCGAACTGGCGGTGTTCGGACACACCACCCGCGATTTTATCGTCACCTATGACGGCAGGCTCCAGCTCGGGTATCTGGGCGGCGGCGGCATGAACGCCGCCGCCGGGGCGTCCTACTGGGCGAAGGACGGGGAAGTCGGGCTCGTCACGCGGCGGGCCTCCGCCATGCCCCCCGCCCTGCTCGAACCGCTGGCCCGGCATCCCGGCCTCGACATCGAGGGGGTGCGGGTGATGGAGGGGGAGGGCATCAAGCTGTGGCTGCTTTACGACCTCGACGGCTACCGCCACTGGGTCAAGCACCACGATTCCGCCAACCGCATGGAGGCGGCGCCCGCCCCCGGGGACATCCCGCCCCGCTACCTCGACGCCGGGGGCTTCCATATCGCCCCGCTCCCCCCCGGGGAGGTCCTCGCCCTGCTGAACGCCCTGCCGGAGGGGCGCGTCGTCCAGCTCGACCCGCATTACGAGTGGTTTTTCCAGCGGCATATCGGCCTGTGGGAGCAGATCCTCAAAAAGGTGACGGTCGTCACCCCGAGTGAGGACGAGTTCACCAAGTTCTGGGAGATCCCCTACGGGCAGCCGGTCGAAAACTACATGCCCTATCTCCGCAGGCTCGCCGCCATGGGGCCAGAAGTCGTCGTCCTCAAGATGGGCGGGAAGGGCGCCGTCCTCCATGTCAGGGAGGAGGACGCCTTCTATCTGGTGCCGCCCTGCGCGCGGGACGATGAAATTATCGACGTCACCGGCGCGGGCGACAGCTTCTGCGGGAGCTTCTGCATCAACCTGCTGCGCGGGAGGCCGCTTCTGGAAGCCGCCGTCTGCGGCATGGTGGGTTCCGCCGTCTCCATGGGCCTGCGCGGCGTGCCCGAATATCTCGGCGTGCCCTTCGGCCGCGCCGAAGCGCTCTACCAGCGGGTCCGCAAACAGATGGCAAACCGAATCGTCCGATTGGACAATGGATAACGGAACGGGGGTCCCGCATAGCGGGGCCCCCGTTCCTTTGCCATGTGTGGGAAGAAGTCTTTCTATGCATATGATAGCATGTATCCATTGTGCAATGCAATAGTCTTTATGCATACATACCATATGTTTTAGCATCATATTAAAACATATGGAATGGAGGCTTCAGTATGTTACGCTTAGCCGCGTTGGAAAAGCTCCAGGAGATCGGCAAAACAAAATATTGGCTCAATAAGCAGTTGGGAATGAGCGGACAAAACCTGAATCGGATGCTCAACAACGAGACGAAATCCATCCGTTACGAAGTTCTTGAGAGCCTGTGCGTCATTTTCGGCTGTACGCCCAACGACCTTCTCGTCTTTGACGAGGATCAGCCGGAGGGGAACCAATGAGCCGGACCCGCCGGAAAAAGCGCAGGCCGCTGCCCTTGAAACAGGTCCTGTTCAGCGCCCTTGCGGTGCTGGCTGCGCTCTTCGTCCTGATCCTTCTCAACGAGGCGCTCGGAAGCGGCCTGCCGCTGCCCGGCACGGACGACGTGATGAACGGGCTTGGCGGCCTCTATGAAAAGGCCGGGCTTTCCCCCGCGGCGGTCACGCGGGCGGAGGGGGAGCTCGCCGTCCACTATGTCGACGTGGGGCAGGCCGACTGCGAGCTCATCCAGACGCCCGAACAAAATGTGCTGATCGACGCAGGCGACGTGGGCGGCGGGGATGCGGTCACCGCCTACCTCAAGGCGCAGGGCGTTGAGCGCATCGACCTGCTGATCGCCACCCATCCTCACGCCGACCACATCGGCGGCATGGCGGACGTGGTAAACCAGTTCGAGATCGGCAAGGTCCTTTTCGCGGAGGTGCCGAGATCGCTGACCCCAACCTCCAAAACCTACGAACGCCTGCTCGACGCGATCGCCGACAAGGATTTGAAGGTCGCCAAGGCGCAGCCGGGCATCAAATATGACCTCGGCGGCGGCGCGATGCTCACCGTCCTCGGGCCGATGGACGAATACCGCGACGACCTCAATGAAAATTCCGTCGTCTGCCGCCTCGACTTCGGCGAGACCTCCTTCCTCTTCACCGGCGACGCCAGCAGGCAGAGTGAAAACGATCTCGTCAAGGCCTATGGCGACGGCCTTTCCGCCGATGTGCTCAAGCTCGGGCATCATGGGAGCGACACCTCCTCACAGGAGAAGTGGCTGAACGCCGTCGACCCGGAGGTCGCGGTCTGCTGCGTCGGCTGGGACAACACCTATGGGCATCCGAGTCCGGAGGTGCTCGAACGGCTCGAAAAGCGCGGCGTCACCCTTTACCGCACCGACCGCAACGGCACCGTCGTTGTCACTTCGGACGGGGAACAGCTTGCGGTGCAAACTGAAAAGTCTTAGATTTGCCGCTCGGCGAGCGGCAGAGCTTGTCGGTGGCCGGCCGACGGTGGGCTTAGGCTTGCCGCTCGTGAAGCGGCGGAGCTTGTCGGTAGTCGACCGACAGCGAGTTCCTTTCTTGCTCGCCCAAGAAAGGAACCAAAGAAGGG
>NZ_JANFZX010000093.1:0-6543 GCF_024461615.1 Anaerotruncus sp. DFI.9.16 | reverse complement strand
GACTTTGGCCGCAGGCCAACCGGAGGCGGCGCGGGGGTCAAGGGGGCGAAGCCCCTCGTGCCCTTCTTTGGTTCCTTTCTTGGGCATGCAAGAAAGGAACTCGCTGTCGGTCGACTACCGACAGGCCCTCCGACCCCCGGGCGGAATATCTAAAACCACCCCGGGGCGGGACCCGGCAACTCCGCCGCTCACCGAGCGGCAAATAATCACTCCCCGTGCAGGACAAACTCCGCCACCTTGTGCAGAATCCTCACGTCGACGAGCGCGTCGAGACTGGTTCCTTCGGGCGTGTACTCCTGCGAAAAGACCTTGCCGCCCGCCATGATCTCGTTTACCAGGCCCGAGCGGTCGTAGGGAATGAGCAGGCGCAGCCGCCGATGGGTGGGCGCAAGGGCGGCGGCGGTCTTCTGGAGCAGGTCGTCGAAGCCGAAGCCGGTTTTCGCCGAGAGCAGGACGGTGCGCTCCCCGAAGAGGAGCGGCGCCTCGGAGATGAGGTCGCATTTGTTGAGCAGCACGAGCATCGGCTTGTCGCCCACGCCGAGCTCCTCCATCAGACGGCGGGTGACGGCCACCTGTTCGTCGGTCTCGTCGGAGGAGGCGTCGCACACGCACCAGAGCAGGTCGGCGTTCACCGCCTCCTCGAGGGTGGATTTGAACGCCTCGACAAGCTGGTGGGGCAGCCGCCGCACCAGCCCGACCGTGTCGATCAGCAGGACCTCCCGCCCGTCCGGCAGGGAGAGCGCGCGCGAGGTCGGGTCGAGGGTTGCGAAGAGCTTGTCCTCGACGAGCACCCCCGCATTGGTCAGGGCGTTCAGGAGGGTCGATTTGCCGACGTTGGTGTAGCCGACGATCGCAACGGTCGTGACCCCCTCCTTTTTGCGGCGGGCGCGCAGGAGTCCCCGCCGCTTTTCCAGCTCGGCAAGCTGTTCCTGCAGCGCGGCGATCCGCCGCCGGATGTGCCGGCGGTCGGTTTCGAGCTGGCTTTCGCCCGGGCCGCGCGTGCCGATGCCGCCGCCCAGCCGGGAGAGCGCGCCCCCCAGCCCCGTGAGTCGGGGCAGCCGGTAGCGCAGCTGCGCCAGCTCGACCTGCAATTTCCCCTCGGCGGTGACGGCCCGCTGGGCGAAGATGTCGAGGATGAGGGTGGTGCGGTCGATGACCGGCACGCCGCACGCGTCCTCGATGTTGCGCATCTGCGCCGGGGAGAGCTCGCAGTCGAAGACGACGAGGTCCGCGCCGTCCCCCTTGCAGAATTCCGCGATCTCCGAAAGCCGCCCGCTGCCGATCACCGTGGCCGGGTCGAAGCCGCCCCGCTTCTGGAGCACCTTGGCAGCGGTCTCCGCGCCGGCGGTTACGGCAAGCTCCTCAAGCTCGTCGAGGGACACCTGCGCGTCATACTCCCCCGTGTCCACCGCGACGAGCACCGCGCGCTGCTTTTTTTCCACATTGTTTTCGATCATCCGCCTGCTCCCTTCCCCCTTTGTCCGGGGCTTTCCGCGCCCCTGCGGGGGCGGCAAACTTTTTTCCAGATTCTTTGCATTGAACCCGGGGCGTTTATGGGCTAAACTCAAACTAGAAATCATGAATTGGATGTGAACAACCGATGAAGCTCAACCTGATCGCCAGCATCCCCCTGCGCCCCGTCATCGAACGCATGCTCTCCGCCTCTCCCCATCGGCTGGAGCCGGTCTATCTGCCCGCGGCCCGCGCCGACCGGCCCACATTCCTGCGTGAGCGGATCGCCCGCGCGGAGGGCTTTGACGCGCTGCTGCTCGCGGACGGCGCGGAACTGCTGGACGGGGAGGGCCTCGCGGCGGGAGCCGTCCCGCTCGTTCTGCCGCGCGTACATAACTGCGTTTCCCTGCTGCTCGGCGGCGCGCCCCGCTACCGCGGCCTCTTCGGCCTGCACGGCGGCGAGCTCTGCTGGCGGGCCCCGCTCTGCGCGGAGGAGCTCTTCTTCACCCCGCGCGCCGGCTGCTCCGCTCTCTGCTATCTCGCGGACACCACCCTCGGGCTTCCCGACGAAAGCATCGAGGCGCGCGCCGCGGCCCGGAAAAACGGCTGGGATTACTTCGCGGAGGAGATCGACCCCGCGCTGCTCGCGCGGCTGCTCGCGGGCGCCTGGGAGGGGGACGATTTCGTCACGGTCCCGGCGGGCGGCCGGGTGGTCCCCACCTACACGCAGGAGCTTTTCCGCGCCGAGTGATTTTTATGCATCAGCTGCAAAGGGACGGGCTCGCGCCCGTCCCTTTTGTTGCCTTCACGGGAATTTCTCACCTGTCGGAGACGAGCTCCTTGAGGGAGGAGGCCATACCGGCCAGCGACTGGATTTCGCTGGGGATGATGATCTTGGTGGCTTTGCCGTCGGCGGCCTTGGCGAACGCCTCGAGGCTCTTGAGCTGGACGACCTTGTCGCTCGCGTTGGCTTCGGTCAGGACGCGCAGCGCGTCGGCGTTCGCCTTCTGCACCAACGCGATGGCCTCCGCCTCGCCCTGCGCCTCGCGGATCTTCTGCTCCTTGACGCCTTCGGCGCGCAGGATCGCGGACTGTTTTTCCGCCTCGGCGCGCAGGATGGCGGACTCCTTTTCGCCCTCGGCGACCAGAATCTGGCTGCGCTTTTCGCCCTCGGCGCGCAGAATCGATTCGCGGCGCTCGCGCTCCGCCTTCATCTGCTTCTCCATCGCGTCCTGGATCTCGCGCGGCGGCAGGATGTTCTTGAGCTCGACGCGGTTGACCTTGATGCCCCATTTGTCCGTCGCCTCGTCGAGGATCGCGGTGATCTTGGTGTTGATGACGTCGCGCGAGGAGAGGGTGCTGTCGAGCTCCATCTCGCCGATGATGTTACGCAGGGTGGTCGCGGTCAGGTTCTCGATCGCGGAGAGCGGGCGCTCCACGCCGTAGGTGTAGAGCTTGGCGTCGGTCACCTGGTAGAAGACGACCGTGTCGATCTGCATGGTGACGTTATCGCGGGTGATGACCGGCTGGGGCGCGAAGTCCGCGACCTGCTCCTTGAGGGAGACGCGCTTGGCGATCCGGTCGAAGAACGGCATCTTGAAGTGCAGGCCGGTCTCCCAGGTCGCGTAGTAAGCGCCCAGGCGCTCGACGACGTAAACCGACGCCTGCGGGACGATCTTGATGTTTGTGATCACGACGATCAGGACGATCAATACCAGGATGCCCAGAATGATTCCCAACATGTTGCGTGTCCTCCTTATGATTCGGTTTGTTTGCTGTAAGGTTCGACGATCAGCTTGACGCCGTCAATGGCGAGCACCCTGATCTTTTCTCCGGCGGGGATGTCGGCCCCGTCGCTGGAGCGCGCCGACCAATCGAGCCCGCCGACCCGCGCGCGTCCCGCGGAGAGGTCGTTGTCGATGGAGGCGGTCACGACGCCCACCTGCCCGATGAACCGGTCCGCGTTGGTGCTCTCCTTTTTGACATGGAGCAGGTTTTTGGCGATTGGCCGGGTGCCGATCAGCAGGACGGCCGAGACGATCACGAACGTCCAAAGCTGGACCACCCACGACACGTCGAACAGCGCCGCTTCCGCCGCGGTAATCGCCGCGCCCACCGCGAACCAGATCGATACGAGCTGGACGGTCAGGCCCTCGGACACTGCGAACGCAATGGCCAGCAGCAGCCAGACGATCGGCGCGTACTGCTGCCACCAGGAAAGCATATTCATGCCGGCAACCCTCACTTTCTTCTTTTATCTGAGCGGCTTTTGTAATCCGGATTCCGCTTGAACATATTGTACCACATTCCGCACGGATTCCACAACCGCTAAAGAATCTCTTTTCCGTTCCCCCCGCATCCCCCGGCATCCGCCCGCCCCGGCTGATCCCCCGATCTTATCCGCACGCCTCCATGCTCTCTCAATCTCCCTCATCCTCACTTTTTATTTTTTTGCGCCGGGAAAAAGAAACGCCCCCTGCGGCGCAGGGGGCGTTTTGAAATCGCGGTTACCGGTAGATGTTGACGCGGATGACGCCTTCGATGTCGCGGAGCTTGGCGATGATCTCATCGCTGATGCAGCCCTTGACGTCGACCATCGTGTAGGCGTAGTCCTTCTTGGATTTGTTGGTGAGGTTTTCGATGTTGAGTCCGCTGTCCGAGAGGACGGGGGCGAACTGGGTGAGCATCGCGGGGATGTTCCGGTGGATGAGGGTGATGCGGCTGTCCCCGCTGCGCGGCATCGAGACGGACGGCAGGTTGACCGAGTTGCGGATGTTGCCGTTCTCGAGGTAGTCGACAAGCTCTTCGGCGGCCATGCGCGCGCAGTTGTCCTCGCTTTCGGGCGTGGACGCGCCGAGGTGGGGGATCACCAGCACGCCCGGATGGCCGAGCAGGTCTTCGCTGGGGAAGTCGGTGAAGTAGCAGCGGACCTGCTTCTCCTCCAGTCCCGCGAGCAGGTCCTCATTGACCACCAGATCGCCGCGCGCGAAGTTTAAGAGCCTGACGCCGTGCTTCATCATCTGGATCGATTCGGAGTTGATCATCCCCTTGGTCTCGGGCGTGGAGGGGATGTGCAGGGTGATGAAATCGCAGTTCTCATAGATCTCCTTGAGGCTGTTGGCGTGCTTGATGCTGCGGGAGACGTTCCACGCGTTCTCGACCGACAGGTAGGGGTCGTAGCCCCACACCTCCATGTCGAGGTGGCGGGCGAAGTTGGCGATGCGGGTGCCGATCGCGCCCAGGCCGATCACGCCGAGGCTCTTGCCGGCTAGCTCGGGGCCCACGAACTGGCTCTTGCCCTTTTCGACGAGCTTGCCGACCTCGTCGCCCTGGCCCTTGAGGGACTGCGTCCACACCATCGAGGGGTAGATCTTGCGCGCGGACATGAGCAGCGCGCAGACGACCAGCTCCTTGACCGCGTTCGCGTTCGCGCCCGGGGTGTTGAAGACGACGATGCCCTGTTCGCTGCACCGGTCGATGGGGATGTTGTTGACTCCCGCGCCCGCCCGCGCGACCGCGAGCAGGGATTCGGGCAGCTCCATCTCATGCATCGCGGCCGAGCGCACGAGGATGCCGTTGGGGTCCTCCACGTCGTCGCCGATGCGGTATTTGTTGCGGTCAAAGACGTCCAGCCCGTTGGGGCTGATCTTATTGAGCGTTTTAATGTTGTACATCAGCCGTTCGCCTCCTCAAACTTCGCCATCAGCGCAACCAGTTTTTCCACGCCCTCGACCGGCATCGCGTTGTAGATCGAGGCGCGCATGCCGCCCACCGAACGGTGGCCCTTGAGGTTGAGGAACCCGGCGGCCTTCGCCTCGGACACGAACTTCGCGTCGAGCTCGTCGCTGCCGGTGACAAAGGGGATGTTCATGAGGGAGCGGTCCTCTTTGGCGACGGTGCCCTTGAAGAGCTTCGACCGGTCGAGGAAATCGTAGAGGAGACCCGCCTTCTTCTCGTTGGTCTTCTTCATCCCGGCAAGGCCGCCGACCTCGTTTTTGAGCCACTCGAGCACGAGCTTGCAGATGTAGATCGCATAGGTCGGCGGGGTGTTGAACATCGAGCCGTTGTCCACATGGGTCTGGTAGTTGAACATGGTCGGCGTGCTCTCCATCGCCTTCCCGACGAGGTCCTCCCGCACGATGACGACGGTCAGCCCCGCGGGGCCCATGTTTTTCTGCGCGCCCGCGTAGAGCAGGCCGAAGCGGCTCACGTCGATCGGCTCGGAGAGGATGCAGGAGGAGACGTCCGCAACGAGCGGGACGCTGCCGGTGTCGGGCAGCTCATGCCAGACGGTGCCGTAGATCGTGTTGTTGAGGCAGATGTGGAAATAATCCGCATCAGGCCGGAACTCGGCGGGATCGAGCTTGGGGATGTAGGAGAACGTCTTGTCCTTGGAGGAGGCGACCGCCTTGCAGTCTCCGTACCGGGACGCCTCCTTGTACGCCTTGGTGGCCCATTGGCCGGTGATCACGAAGTCGGCCTTGCCGGAACCCGTCATCAGGTTCATCGGGACCATCGCGAACTGGCTGGACGCGCCGCCCTGCAAAAAGAGCACCTTATAGTTGTCCGGGATTCCCATGACCTCGCGCAGCAGCGCCTCGCAGCCGTCGATGATCGCCTGGTACTCCTTCGAGCGGTGGCTCATCTCCATGACCGATTCGCCGGTGCCCTGGTAGTCGAGCATCTCCGAGGCCGCTTTCGCCAGCACGCTCTCGGGCAGCATCGACGGGCCCGCCGAAAAATTGTATGCCCTTGCCAATTGTAAAACCTCCCCTTCCACCCAATTTACTTGGGCAGCGTAATGAAAATATTGATACCATTATATTTCAAACCGCCGCCCCAGTCAATCTTATTCTCCCTTTGGGAGGCAAATTCGCCGTTTTTTTGCAGGATGAGCCTTCCGGACATGCAGATTTCGGTGGTTCTTCCCAATGGATCTGCCGCACGGGGAGCGGCGGAGGTTTTTCCCGGGTATTCCGCGCTGCGCCCGGCGGGGCTTTTTTCGCGCCCCTTCGGGGCACTCCAGATGTGCCGCTTTCGGCGGCGGAGATTGCCGGGACCCGCCCCGGCAGGCGGGCCGACTTCTTGCGC
>NZ_JANFZX010000092.1:0-6556 GCF_024461615.1 Anaerotruncus sp. DFI.9.16 | reverse complement strand
GACTTCTTGGGCGCGCAAGAAGTCGGCCCGCCTGCCGGGGCGGGACCCGGCAATCTCCGCCGCCGCAGGCGGCACATCTGGAGCGCCCCAAAGGGGCGCGAAAAAAGCCCCGCCGGGCGCAGCGCGGCAACTCCAAGGCTCCGCAGAGGACGGCAAACCAACAAAAAAAGGCGCACCCCAAAGGGTGCGCCTTTTGCATTCGCAGTCCTATGCTTCCACAATGAAGCCCTTGACTTCCTTCAAAAACTCCGGGCAGTTGTCGGCGTAGATCTCCATCTTGATCGGCTTGGCGAGATCGAGGGAAAAGATTCCCATGATGGATTTCGCGTCGACGGCATAGCGTCCGGACACAAGGTCCACGTCGAAATCATATTTCGAAACGGTATTCACGAAGTTTTTCACGTCATTGATGGTGTCAAGTTTGATGACTACAGATTTCATGTCGATGTCCTCCTTCTTCTTGACATATTACTAATTTATGTTTTTACTACATTCTCACTATATCAGCGGGGTTTCTTTAAGTCAACTGCTAATTGTAATTGTTCCGAAAATTCATTATAATATGTGTATCATTGGAAAAAACGCCTTCGGATACTGTGCAACTTGCACATGAAAATTATTCCTGTTTTGGACGGAGTGTATAAATGAAAGCCGCTTTTTATACCCTTGGCTGCAAAGTGAACCAGTATGAAGCGCAGATTCTCGAGCAGCTTTTTTCCGCCGCGGGCTATGAGATCGTCCCCCATACGGAGCCTGCCGACGTCTATGTGATCAACTCCTGCACCGTCACCGCGACGGGCGACCAGAAGACCCGCCGGATGCTGCGCCATCTGAAGTCGCAGAACCCGGACGCGGTCGTCGCGCTGACCGGCTGCTATCCCCAGGCCTTCCCCGACGCCGCCGACCGTCTGCCCGAGGCGGACGTCGTCACTGGCGCGCGCGGCCGGGAACGGCTCGCCGCGCTTGTGGAGCGGGCCCGCGCCACCGGGGAGCGGATCGTCGACATCCGCCCGCACGAGCGGGGAGAGTCCTTCGAGCCGATGCGCGCCGAGCAGTTTTCCGAACGCACCCGCGCGTTCGTCAAGATCGAGGACGGGTGCGAGCGCTACTGCGCCTACTGCATCATCCCCACCGCGCGCGGGCCGGTCCGGTCCAAAAAGCCGGACGAGCTGCGCGCCGAGCTCGAGGGGCTCGCGAAGGCGGGCTACCGGGAGGCGGTGCTCGTGGGCATCAACCTCTCCTGCTACGGAAAGGACCTCGGCCTGCGGCTGATCGACGCGGTCGAGCTCGCCTGCTCGGTCGAGGGGATCGAGCGGGTGCGGCTGGGCTCCCTCGAGCCCGAGCTGCTCACCGACGGGGACATCGAGCGGATGTCCCGCCAGCCGAAGCTCTGCCCCCAGTTCCACCTCTCCCTCCAGAGCGGCTGTGACGCGACTCTCAAACGCATGAACCGCCATTACGACGCCGCCGAATATGCTCGCATCGCCGGGAGCCTGCGGCGGCATTTCGACAACTGTGCCGTCACGACCGACATTATGGTCGGCTTCCCCGGCGAGGACGAGGCGGAGTTCGCGCAGTCGCTCGCCTTCGCGGAGGAGATCGCGCTCGCCAAGGCGCACGTCTTCGCCTACTCCCGCCGGCCCGGCACCCGCGCCGCGGACATGCCCGGTCAGGTGCCCCGCGCCGTCAAGGAGGCCCGCTCGGCCCGGATGATCGAGACCACCCTGCGCACCCGCGCCGCCTTCCTCGCCGCGCAGGTGGGGAGCAGGCAGCCCGTCCTCTTCGAGAGCCGGACCGCGGACGGGATGCAGGAGGGCTACACCCCCAACTACACCCCCGTACGGGTGCGCGCGGACGAGCCGCTCGCCGGGAGCATCCGGGAGGTGCGGATTGTTTCCGCGCACGGGGACTGGTGCGAAGGGGAGCTCCCGTCCCAACCATCCACCGCTGTCAATCAGAAAGAAGGCGCCCTATGAACGATACCCTCAAACGCTTTGAAAGCTGCCTCACCGGGGACTTCGACAACTCCGCGCAGATCGCCGCCCAGCAGGCGGCCGGGAAGGTCACCCACCCCGCCGCGCGGCACGTCAGCCGCAACGTCAACGGCAGGGTCGACCACCTGCCCGCGGACCCCGGCGGCTTTTTCGTGCTGGAGGAGAGCTATTACACCCGGGACGGCCGGACCAACGCGATGCCGCACCTGTTTTTCTTCTCCTCCGACGCGCCCGGGCGCGTCAAACTCGACTCCTACGACCTGCCGAAGGACCTTCCCCGCGCGGAGCTTGTCAACGACAACCCCGCCCTGCGCTTTGACTACCGCGGGCTTTCCCGTTCGGGGACGTTCACTCCCCTTGTCTATCAGGAGGATGAGCGGGGCGTTTTTTACGGACGGTGCGTCAGCCGGTTTTCCGCCGACACCACCCTCACGCTGGAGGAGTGGATCGGCCCCGAGGTCCTGCTTGTCACAGAGATTCTGGAGAAGGCGGGCCGCGTCCTGGTGGGCGTGCCTTCCCCCATTGAATACCGCCGTATTACAAAATAAACGATCTGGAGGAGCACCAATGAGCGTTTACCGAATCTACGTGGAGAAAAAACCGGAGTTTGCCGTGGAGGCGGCCGGAGTCCTCAGCGACCTGCGCACCGTACTGATGCTCGACTGCGTCAAGGGCGTGCGCATCCTCAACCGCTACGACGTTGAAGGGATCGACCGGGCCGACTTCGACGCCGCGCGCGGCACGATCTTTTCCGAGCCGCAGGTCGACGTGACCTACGACGAGCTCCCCCCCGCCGCGCCGGGCGAAGAGGTCTTCGCGGTCGAGTACCTGCCCGGCCAGTTCGACCAGCGCGCCGATTCCTGCGCCCAGTGCATCTCCCTCGCCACCTCCAAGGAACAGCCGATCGTGCGTTCCGCGCGGGTGTACATCCTCTCGGGCGACATCCCGGCGGACGCGCTCGACGCGGTCAAGAACTATCTTGTCAACCCGGTGGAAAGCCGCCTCGCGTCGCTCGAGCTGCCCGAAACGCTCGATGTCAAATACGACATCCCCACGACGGTGGAAACGCTCGACGGCTTCACCGCGCTCGACGCGGCGGGGCTGGCGGACTTCGTCTCCCGCTACGGGCTCGCGATGGACACCGACGACATCGCCTTCTGCCAGGACTACTTTAAAAATACCGAGCGCCGCGACCCGACCATCACCGAGATCCGCATGATCGACACCTACTGGTCGGACCACTGCCGCCACACGACCTTCCTCACCAACCTGAAAAACGTGAAGGTCGAGACCCCCTACATCAAAAAGAGCTTTGAAAAATACCTCGCCCTGCGGGACAAGCTCTATGCCGGGAAAGAGAAGCCGATGACGCTGATGGACCTCGCGGTGATCGGCGCGAAGGCGCTCAAGGCGGAGGGGAAGCTCCCCGACCTCGACGAGAGCGAGGAGATCAACGCCTGCTCGGTGAAAATCAAGGTGGATGTGGACGGCGAGGAGCAGGACTGGCTGCTCATGTTTAAAAACGAGACGCACAACCACCCCACCGAGATCGAGCCGTTCGGTGGCGCGGCCACCTGCCTGGGCGGCGCGATCCGCGACCCGCTCTCGGGGCGCAGCTACGTCTATCAGGCGATGCGCGTGACGGGCGCGGCCGACCCGACGGTTCCCCTCTCCGAGACGATGAAGGGCAAGCTCCCCCAGCGCAAGATCACGACGACGGCCGCGGCGGGCTACTCCTCCTACGGCAACCAGATCGGGCTCGCGACCGGGCATGTGGCGGAGGTCTACCACCCCGGCTACGCGGCCAAGCGGATGGAGATCGGCGCCGTGGTAGGCGCGACGCCCGCCGACCACGTGGTGCGCGACTGTCCCGATCCGGGCGACATCGTCATCCTGCTCGGCGGGCGTACCGGCCGGGACGGCTGCGGCGGCGCGACCGGCTCTTCCAAGAGCCACACCCTCTCCTCGCTCGAGAGCTGCGGCGCGGAGGTGCAGAAGGGCAACCCGCCCATCGAGCGCAAGCTCCAGCGCCTTTTCCGCGACGGGGAGGTGACCCGCATGATCCGCCGCTGCAACGACTTCGGCGCGGGCGGCGTGTCGGTGGCGATCGGCGAATTGGCCGACGGCCTGCGCATCAACCTCGACGCGGTCCCCAAGAAGTACGACGGCCTCGACGGCACCGAGCTGGCGATCTCCGAATCGCAGGAGCGCATGGCCGTCGTCGTCGCTCCGGAAAACGTCGGGAAATTCATCGACTGCGCACATGCGGAAAACCTCGAGGCGACCGTCGTCGCCGAGGTGACCGCCGAACCCCGTCTCGTGATGGAGTGGAACGGGCGGCGGATCGTCGACCTCTCCCGCGCGTTCCTCAACTCCAACGGCGCGGTCAAATACACCGACGTGGAGATCACCGCCCCGCGCGAGTTCGAGCGGCTGCGTTCCACCGCCCCGATGAAGGAAAAGTGGACCGCGATGATGGAAAACCTCAACGTCTGCTCCCAGAAGGGGCTGGTCGAGCGGTTCGACTCGACGATCGGCGCGGGCACCGTGCTGCTGCCCTTCGGCGGCGAGCGCCAGCTTACCCCCGCACAGGCGATGGCCGCGAAAATCCCCGTCCTCCACGGCGAGACGACGACCGCCTCGCTGATGGGCTGGGGCTTCAATCCCGACCGCTCGGCCGCCAGCCCCTACCACGGCGCGGTGTGCGCGGTGGTCGAGTCGGTCGCCAAGGTGGTCGCCGCGGGCGGCAGCCATCACAAATGCTGGCTCACCTTCCAGGAGTACTTCGAGCGTACCAAGAACGACCCCAAACGCTGGGGCAAGCCGATGGCCGCCCTGCTCGGCGCGCTCGAGGCCCAGCTCGGCCTCGGCATCGGCTCGATCGGCGGCAAGGACTCGATGTCCGGCACCTTTGAGGAGATCGACGTGCCGCCCACCCTCGTCTCCTTCGCCGTCTCGGTGGCCAAAACCGGGAACATCATCTCCCCCGAGTTCAAGGAGGCGGGCCACAAGGTCTACCTGATCGCGCCCGCCTACGACGAGAACCAGCTCCCCAAATTCGAGAGCGTCAAGGCGGTCTTCGACGAGGTGGAGCGGCTGGTCGCCGAAAAGAAGGCGGTCTCCGCCTGGGCGATTGGGTACGGCGGCGTCTGCGAGGGCGTCACCAAGATGTGCTTCGGCAACGGCCTCGGCTTTGACTTCTCCGCCACCTTCGACGACGCGGCCCTCTTCGAGCCGCTCTACGGCGGATTCCTCATCGAGGCGTCCGAGCCGATTGCCGGCCTGCCCTGCATCGGTTCCGTCTCCCCCGCCTATGCCATCCGCTACGGCTTCGACCTCATCCCGCTCGATGACATTCAGGATAGCTGGGAAGATAAATTACAGAAAGTATTCCCCTACCTCTCTCCGAGCAGCGACGGGCCCGTGCCCGCATACAACTATGAATCGAGGGGCAAACTTACCGCGTCGGTAAAAACCGCCCGCCCGCGGGTGCTCATCCCCGTCTTTCCCGGCACCAACTGCGAGTACGACACCGCACGCGCCTTTGAGCGCGCCGGCGCCGACGCGGAGGTCTTCGTTGTGCGCAACCTCTCCGCCGCCGACATCGCCGAAAGCGTCGCGGCCTTCACGGACGCGATCGCGCGGTCGCAGATCATCGCGCTGCCGGGCGGCTTCTCGGGCGGCGACGAGCCGGACGGCTCGGCCAAGTTCATCATCTCCTTCCTGCGCAACCCGCGCATCCGCGACGCGGTCCACGAGCTCCTCAAAAACCGCGACGGCCTCATGCTGGGCATCTGCAACGGCTTCCAGGCGCTCGTCAAGCTCGGGCTCGTCCCCTACGGCGAAATCCGCGACATGGACGAAAGCTGCGCGACCCTGACCTATAACTCGGTCGGCCGCCACCAGAGCATGCTGGTGCGCACCCGCGTCGCCTCCAACAAGTCCCCCTGGCTCGCCGACATGAAGCCGGGCGACATCCACACGATCGCAATCTCCCACGGAGAAGGCCGGTTCGTCGCGCCGCAGGCGCTCATCGACCGGCTTGCCGAAAACGGCCAGATCGCCACCCAGTACGTCGACCTCGACGGCAATCCGACCCGCAGCATCCGCTTCAACCCCAACAACTCCTACTGCGCCATCGAGGGCATCACCTCCCCCGACGGCCGCGTCTTCGGAAAGATGGGGCACACCGAGCGGTATGTCGACGGGCTCTATAAGAATGTCGGCGGCAACTGCTTCCAGGATCTTTTCGGCAATGCCGTGAGATACTTTCGGTGATTTTTTATTTGCCGCTCGTGAGCGGCGGGGCTTGCCGCCCATCGGGCGGCGTGGCTTGCCGGCTGCCCGCTGGCAGGGGGCCTTCTTAGGTTTGCCGCTCGGGGAGCGGCGGAGCTTGCCGGGTCCCGCCCCGGCGGGCGGCCCCCTTTCTTGTACGGACAAGAAAGGGGGGAAAGAAACCGCAGGGGGCTTGAAGCGGCCTGCCTGGGCTGCGCCCGGAGCGCGCTATGCGCGACGGCCGCTCGCGGGCGCTCCGCCCCGCGCCCCCGGCTTGAGTCCGCTAC
>NZ_JANFZX010000091.1:0-6735 GCF_024461615.1 Anaerotruncus sp. DFI.9.16 | reverse complement strand
CCCCCCCGCCCCCCCCCCCCCCCGCCGCCGTTCCGGCGGGGATCAAAATACGGGATTCGGTCGCATTTGTTGACTTTCCACAGATGAAAAAAAGAAAATGTCAAAATGTAACCACAATAAAGTATACACTTTTCCATCCCAAATAACAAGCTGTTTTTTGCGGTTTTTGATAAAAGATTAACGGTTCTTTTCCACGTTTCCGACAGGAAAAACGCCGCGGTCTCCCGCGGCGTTTTGGTATTTGCGTATCGATGTCGCCCGCGGGCCTCACCGCCCGCAGCCGCAGCTCTTCTTCGCGAAGAACGCCTCGAGCGGGAAAGGCTCCCGCGCCTCATAGCCGAGCTTGGTGAGCGCGAGGCGCAGCTCCTCCGAAAGCCCCTCCCCGAGCTTCGCCGAAAGGGCCCCCGCGCGCATCTGCGCCGTAAAGGCGGCGCGCGCCATCCCGTCGACAAGCCCCACATCGAGCCGCCGGCCGGTGTCCGCGCCGGCGAGGGTCACGCAGCCGCCCGGTGCGGTAAAGAACACCGCCGTGCCGAGCACCTCGTCCCCCTTGGTGGCGGCGTAGGCGAAGGAACCGTTCTCCGGCGCGCCGAAGCTGTCGCAGATGCGCGCGGCGAGGCGCGGGTCTGTCACGCGTTTGATCAGAAACATCCCGTTACTCCTTGTAATAAATTCCGCAAATTATACGGAAAGGTTTTCCATCATTTCTTAGAGACGGCGTTGCGCAGGGCGATCAGCTCGCTGGGCTTGAGCTCCCGCCACTGGCCGGGCTGGAGCATCCCCAATTTCAGCGGCCCGACGCTTGTCCGCTTGAGGCGCGCCACCTCGAGCCCCACCGCCTCGCACATGCGGCGCACCTGCCGGTTGCGGCCCTCCTGGATGGTGATCTGCAAGACCGCGCGGCCCTCCGCCTTGTCGAGCACGAGCACGGTGGCCGGCAGGGTCCTCTTCCCGTCGAGCAGCACCCCCGCGCCCATCTGCGCGGCCTGCTCGTCGGTGATGCCGGGGCGCACCGTCACGCGGTAGGTCTTGGTGATGTGGTTGGAGGGGTGCATGACCATGTTGGCGAAGGCGCCGTCGTTGGTCATCAAAAGCAGGCCCTCGCTGTTCCGGTCGAGCCGCCCGACGGGATACACCCTGGCGGGCGCGTCCTCCACGAGGTCGGTCACGCACCGGCGGCCCATCTCGTCCGCCGTCGTCGTCACGAAGCCGCGCGGCTTATGCAGCATGATGTAGACGTTGTGCTTCTTCCTCTGGAGCGCCACCTTGACCCCGTCGATCGCGATCACATCGCGCGCCGGGTTCACCGGGTTGCCCGGCACCGCCGGGCGCCCGTTCACCGTGACGCGCCCCTGCCTGATCGCCTCCTCCGCCTTGCGGCGGGAGAGGATGCCGTTGTCCGACAGCACCTTCTGGATGCGGATTCCCGTTACCTTTGCCATATCCTAACCTGTCTTTCTATCCGTTTCAGTCGTCCCCGCCCCGTCCGAGCCAGCCGAACAGCCGGCTCCAGAGGGAGGGCTTCGTTTCCTCTGCGTCCACGTCCCGCGCGGCGGTCAGCGCCGCCTCGGCCAGCGGCTGGCCGTCGCAGGAAAATTTCACGCTCCCGACCACCTGCCCGCGTCTCACCGGCGCGTAGAGGAAGGGTGCGGCGGTCACCGCGACGTCGACCCGCTCGCCGTCCATCAGCGCGACGGGGCCGGGCTCGTCGAAAACCGCCGCGACCGCGTCCCGCTCCCCGCCCGTCACGGGGATCTCCACCTCCGGCACGAGCCCGCCGACCTCCTCCGGCCGCAGCAGGCCGAAATAGCGGTCGTAGAGCTTTTTATGCTCGTTCCAGTCGTCGGGACAGGAGAGCGTCACGACGATCAGCCGCACCCCCTCCCGATCGGCGCAGGAGACGAGGCAGCGCCCCGCCGAATCGGTGAAGCCGGTCTTGACGCCGACCGTGCCCGGGTAGCTTTTGAGCAGCCGGTTGTGGTTTTGCAGCCACCGGTCGTAGGGGGGATTCCCATACTGGATCTTCGCGCTCGGCTTCGCGCAGATCTCCGCGAAGAGGGGATTCTCCAGCGCCTCCCGCGCAAGCAGCGCCATGTCGTAGGCGGAGGAGTAGTGCTCCGGGTCGTCGAGCCCCGACGGGGTGACGAAATGGCTGTCCTCCATGCCGATCTCGGCGGCGCGCTCGTTCATCATCGCCGCGAACCGCTCCTTGCTGCCCGCGATGCGCACGGCGGCGGCTCCCGCCGCGTCGTTGCCCGACGGCAGCAGCATCCCGTAGGCGAGCGCGCGCAGCGTCGCCTGATCCCCCTCGCGCAGCCCCATCGACGACCCCTCCACATGGATGGCGGCGGTGTCGACGGTGAACCACTCGTCGATCCCGTCCTGCTCGAGCGCGAGCAGCGCCGACAGGATCTTGGTGGTCGAGGCCATCGGCAGGCGCGTGTTCGCGTTCTTCGCGAAGAGCACCCGGCCGCTCGCCGCGTCCATCACGAGCGCGGCCTTCGCCTTGGTCTCGACCCCCAGCGTGTCGGGGATCGACCGCGCCGCCGCGGGTTGCTCCTCCAAGGCCGCCGCCTCGGTCATCCGCACCCCGCACAGCAGAAGCAAAAACGCGATCAGCAGCGCGATCCCCTTTTTCAGCATCTTCCTCACCCGCACCCTCGTTATCATTCGATACAGGTCATTTTATGCGGGATTTTCCGGGCGCATTACAGGTCGATGTGGATTTCTGTCCCGGCCTGCGGGTCGTCCCCGGCGGTTTTCGCTTCCCTGGCGGGCTTCTCCTTCTTCTGGAAGAGCGCGCCCAGCTTGTCGATCACCTCGGGCGCCATCGACACCACCCGGTCGGCGGTCGTCTTGTTGTCGTTCATCTGCAGGAGGTCGACCCTGCCGTCCTTGATGACGAGGAAGGCCAGCGGCTGCACCGAGACGCCGCCGCCCGCGCCGCCGCCGAAGAGCTCCGGCTGCTTGGACGAGGGGATGTCCGAGCCGCCCGACACGAAGCCGAAGCTGACCTTGGACACCGGGATGATGATGGTGCCGTCGGGGGCGGTGATCGCCTCGCCGATGATCGTGTCCGCGTCGACGAGCGAACGCAGGTTTTGCAGCGAGCTGTCCATCAGCCCGTTGATCGGATGGCTGTTGTTTCCCATAGCGAAAAGACCTCCCTGTGATCTGTTAGTCTCCGGTTTTCCCCCGTGCGCCCTTCTCCGGGGCCGGGGGCTCCTGCGCATGTTTTCTCCTCATGGTTTTGACCAAAAACGCGCACCCTATGCGGATGGCCGCGCCGAGCGCCACGAGCGGCGTCAGCCGCGCGCGCGCGGCGAAGTCGACCTTCCCCTCCTCCGCCGTGAAATCCGGGCGGATCTGGATATCCGGCTTTTCAATGCGCAGGAAGCCGAGCGCGAGCGCGTAGGCGGTGTAGACCAACGCGTTGACCCGGCCGTAGGCCATCGCCGTATCCGCGGCGTCCTCTCCCGCCACCACCATATAGAGACGGATCCGGTAGAAGACAAAATTTCGGACGAGCATCCCCGCTCCGCCCCGGAGGGAGGAGAGCAGATCGACGACCACCCCGAGCAGCTCGGAAAATTCCAGCGGCTTTTTGGCGGCCTTGGGCTTTTCCTCCCGCGGCTTGGGGGGCTTTTTCCGTTTGGCGCCGCGCTCCTTGGGTTCCTTCGTCAGGTCGATGGTGAAAAAGAGCCAGCGCAGGTACGCTTCGGGCGGCTCCCCCGTGCGGTAGGCCGCCGTGAATGAAACGGGGATGCAGAGCAGCAGCAGGACCGCCGCGAGCACGACCGCGATGGAAAGCCCCACGACCGCCGCCATATCCTCCGCCTCCCTTTCTTGTTATGCGTCGTCGCCGGCGAGCTCGAGCTCCCCGAAGGCGACCTGCCCCTCGAGCACATCGTCGGGCACCGGGAGCGCCTCCTCCTCCCCCGAGGGGACGGTGGGCAGCTCGTCGAGGCTCGACAGCCCGAAGCAGCGCAGGAAATTGGCCGTCGTGCGGTAGGCGATCGGCCGGCCGGGCAGCTCCAGCCGCCCCGCCTCCTCGACAAGCGCCTTGTCGATCAGCGAGTTGACCACCCCCGAGCTTTCGACGCCGCGCACCTGTTCGATGAACGCGCGGGTGACCGGCTGGTTGTAGGCGATGACCGCCAGCACCTCCAGCGCCGCCTGCGTAAGCGGGATGTTGCGCCGCAGCTCGAGCGCCTCCCGGATGACGGGGGCGAATTCCGCCCGCGTCGCAAGCTGAAGCCTGTCCCCCAGCCGCAGCAGCTCGAAGGGCATCCCCGCGTCGTCGAGCTCCCCGCGCAGGCCGGGCAGCAGGCGTTCGACCGTCTCCTCGTCGGCGCCGACCGCCTGCGCCACGCGGGAGAGTTCCACCGCGTCGCCCCCCGCGAAGAGAATGGAAAGAATCTGTTTTTGAATGAGGTCGATCATGTGACGGCTCCGTTCCGCCGCGTCCGCGGCAGCGTTAGTCTAGACAGCCGGGGGTTCCCCCTCCGGCGCGCGGCGCTCCTGCTTCGACCGGTCGAAGCGCACCTCGTCCCCCTCCACCGTGATCCTGCGCGCCTTCACCAGCTCGAGCACCGCAAGGAAGGTCGCGACCAGCTCGCTGCGGTCGCCGCTCGACGTGAAAAGGCTCTCGTAGGAGGCGCGTCCGCTGCGGTAGAGGGATTTCAGAATGTGAATGATGCGGCTTCCGACCGACACCACCCGCCGGGACACGATGCCCGAAAACGCCTGCGCCGGGGGCGGCAGCCTCCTGCGGCCGCGTCCGGCCGCGTCCTGGTAGGCGGCGTAGAGCTCGTCCGCCCGATGGGTGAGGCGGTAGGTGTTGTCCGCCTCGATCTTCACCGGCGCACGCACAAATTGCAGATACATCCTGTTGCGCGCCCCGAGCTGGGCCGCCACCTGCCTGCACACCTGGTATTCGAGCAGCTCGCCCTGGAGCTCGGTTTTGAGCTGGAGCCCCTCCTCCTCATGCCGCGGCAGCAGCATGACCGTCTTGATGTAGACGAGCCGGGAGGCCATCTCGAGGAACTCGCTGGCGACCTCGAGGTCCTGTTCCTCCAGCGAGCGGATATAGGTCAGATACTGCTCGAGCAGGGCGGAAATCTCGATGTCGCAGATGTCCAGCTTGTGCTTTTGAATGAGGAAGAGCAAAAGGTCGAGCGGGCCTTCGAACTCCTCCGTTTTAAACAGCAGTTTTTCCATCGTCATACGTAAAGCAGTTCGGGTGTCCGGGTGATCAGGGCGAAGAACCGGAGGATCCAGCGGGTCAGCCAGCCCATCGGGACGCTCAGCACGCCCATGAAGACCGCCACCAGCACGACGATGTAGATGACCTGCTGGTACCGTGCGATCCGCGCTTCCCACTTGGCGGGAATAAAATAGGCCAGGATGCGGTAGCCGTCGAGCGGCGGGATGGGCAGAAGGTTGAAGATCGCCAGCGACACGTTGATCGTGACCATCATGAGCAGGATATAGCTGACGATCACGGCGGCGTCCGTCTGGCCCGCGTAACCGAGCGCGAGCACCGCCAATTTATTGACGAGCAGCAGCGCGAGCCCCAGCAGCAGGTTGGACACCGGGCCCGCCAGGGCGGTGACGGCCATGCCGCCCCGCATCGTGATTTTACGGGTGAAATTGCGGGGGTTGACGGGGGTGGGCTTTGCCCAGCCGTACCGCTGGGTGAGCAGCAGCATGACCGAACCGATCGGGTCGAGATGCGCGAGCGGGTTGAGGTTCAGCCGTCCCTGTAAGCTCGCGGTGTCGTCCCCCAGCTTATAGGCCGCCCACGCGTGGGCGCACTCATGCACCGGCATCGAGGTCATCAGCACGATCAGCGTGACGATAAAGCTTTGCATGTCCCAGTTCAGCATGGCGTTCTCCCGTCGAAAATGTGGCGGCGCTTTGCGTCAAACGCCGCGTCCGCTCGTTTATTATACCTGTTCCAGGGTGGAAATACAAGCGGATTTGCCGGTAATTCCCTTTTCATGCCTTTTCCCCGAAAATTTTGCGAAAAACCACTTGCATTTAAAGGCCGAATCTGGTAGAATACTAACGTTGACCTACAATACAGGTGTAAAATCTTTCTTATGATAGAGGAGGTGCAGAACATGGCAAAATGCGATATCTGCGGTAAAGGTGTTACTTTCGGAATCAAGGTTTCTCATTCGCACAGGCGTTCCAACCGCGCTTGGAAACCCAATGTCCAGCGTGTCAAGGCGATCGTCGACGGAACTCCCCGCCACATCTATGCCTGCACCCGCTGCCTGCGTTCCGATAAGATTCAGCGCGCGCTGTAATCCTTTGACCACGCAAAAGCAAAAGCCTCCGCTATGCGGGGGCTTTTTTGTTTTTGCCGCTTAGTGAGCGGCGCAGTTTGTCGGTGGTCGACCGACGGCGGTTTTAGTCTTGCCGCTCAGTGAGCAGCGTAGCTTGCCGGGTCTCGCCCCGGCGGGCGGCCCCATTTCTTGTACGGACAAGAAATGGGGGAAAGAAACCGCAGGGGGCTTCGCCCCCTTGACCCCCGCGCCGCCTCCGGTTGGCCTGCGGCCAAAGTCGGCGGTGCCCTGCCACGGATGAGCGGACGGGCGTACAGCATCCCGCCAGCCGCCGCGCCGCGGGCGCAACGCCTCTGCCGGCGAGCCTCCGGAACCGTGGCCGAAATGCTTTCGGGGAGATGCGACGGCAAAAACGCAAAGGAGCGCCCCCCCGGGGGCGGCG
>NZ_JANFZX010000090.1:0-6935 GCF_024461615.1 Anaerotruncus sp. DFI.9.16 | reverse complement strand
CGGCGGATGTCCTTGGACATCCGCCGCCGTATTTTCATATTTTCCGTCACTTCTCGACCTTGAAGCTGTCCTTCAACGTGACGATGCGGTTAAAGGTGTCGGGGTTTTTGCTGTCCTTGCAGAAGTAGCCCATGCGCACGAACTGGAAGCGCTCGCCCGGCTTCGCGTCCGCGAGCGAGGCCTCGAGCTTGCAGTGGTGCAGCTCGGTGAGAGAAGCGGGGTTCAGGTAGTCGAGGTAGTTGGTGCCCTCGGGCACGGCGTTGACGTCCTCGAGGGTGAAGAGGTTCTCATAGAGCATCACGCGCGCGTCGCAGGCGTGCGCGGCGGAGACCCAGTGGATGGTGCCGCGCACCTTGCGGCCGTCGGCGGGCATGCCGTTGGCCGTTTCAAGGTCGGCGGTGCAGCGCAGCTCGGCGACGTTGCCGTCCGCGTCCTTGACGACCTCGTTGCACTTCACGATGTAGGCGCCCATCAGCCGGACCTCGCCGCCCGGCTTCAGCCGCTGGAACTTGGGCGGCGGCACCTCGGCGAAGTCGGTGCGCTCGATGTAGCACTCCCGCGTAAAGACGACCTCGCGGGTCCCGGCCTCGGCGTCGACGGGGTTGTTGGCGACCGCGAAGGTCTCCTCCTTCCCCTCAGGGTAGTTTTCGATGACGACCCGGATGGGATCGAGCACCGCCATGCGGCGGGGAGCCGCGGCGTTGAGCTCCTCGCGGATGCAGTATTCGAGCAGCTTCTGATCGACGAGGCTGTTGGTTTTGGCGATGCCCGCGCGCTGCACGAACTCAAAGATCGCGCTCGGGGTGTAGCCCCGGCGGCGCAGGCCGCAGAGGGTGGGCATACGCGGGTCGTCCCAGCCGTCGACACGGCCGGTCTCGACCAATTCGCGCAGATAGCGCTTGCTCATGACCGTGTTCGTGATGTTGAGCCGGGCGAACTCCCGCTGCTTGGGCTTGGGGTCGAAGCCGATGTTGTCCACCACCCACTCGTAGAGGGGCCGGTGGTTCTCGAACTCGAGGGAGCACATCGAATGGGTGATCCCCTCGATTGCGTCCTGTATAGGATGCGCAAAATCATACAGCGGGTAGATACACCATTTGTCCCCCTGCCGGTGGTGATGGGCGCGCACGATGCGGTAGATCGCGGGGTCGCGCAGGTTGAGGTTGGGGGAGGCCATGTCGATCTTGGCGCGCAGGGTGCGGGAGCCGTCGGGGAATTCGCCGTTCTTCATCCGCTCGAAGAGGTCGAGGTTCTCCTCGGCCGAGCGGTTCCGGTAGGGGCTTTCGCGTCCCGGCTGGGTGAGGGTGCCGCGGTATTCGCGCATCTCGTCGGCCGTCAGGTCGCAGACGTAGGCCTTGCCGTCCCGGATGAGCCGGACCGCGTACTCGTAGCACTGGTCGAAATAGTCGGAGCCGTAGAAGATGCCGTCGGGGTTGGCGCCCAGCCAGCGCAGGTCCTCCTCGATCGACTCGACGAACTCGGTGTCCTCCTTGACGGGATTGGTGTCGTCGTAGCGGAGGTTGAAGAGCCCGCCGTATTTTTTCGCGATGAAGTAGTTGATGAAGATCGCCTTGGCGGAGCCGATGTGCAGATAGCCGTTGGGCTCGGGCGGGAACCGGGTGTGGATCCGCGCCGAAAAGCCGTTTTTGAGGTCCTCGTCGATGATCTCGGTCAAAAAATTAGGAGCGATTTCCATAGGGCACACGTCCTCTTTCAGTTCAGATTTTCCGCCGCGGAGCCGAGCCGCCGGAGCACCCGCTCCCGGCCGAGCAGCCGCATGATCTCGTACATGTCGGGGGAGTTCTGCCGTCCGGTGACGGCCACGCGGAGCACCATGCTCACATCCGCGACGCTGCCGCGATAGGCGGAGGGATTCTGCTTGTAGTCCTTCATGTTGGCGGCGTAGCCGAGCCGCTCGGCGAGCGCCTTGATCCTGTCGAACCAGACGCCGCTGTCGTCCGCGGGGTCGTAGATCGCGGCGTATTCGTCGAGGATGCGCTTCGCGTCGGCGGCGGAGACGTTTTCGGGGTAGGCGCCGTCGCAGGTGAAGAGCTCGTCGAAGAAGAAGCTCAGATACTCCTTGGCGCCGCTCCACACGGCGATGTCCTTGCGGGGCTTTTTGCCGCCGCGGCCGATCGACAGGATCGCTTCGGTGTAGGCGGGGTCGCGCTCGAGCAGCGCGCAGAAGCCGGGGTCGTATTCCCGCGCCCAGGCGGTGAGCCTGTCCGCGACCTCGGCGGCGGACATGCGGGAGATGACGTTTTTGGAGACGTCGCCCAGCTTTTCGATGTCGAAGAGCGCGCCCGAGACGCCCATCTTCTTGGTGTTGAAGGGAAATTTATCGAGCGGGGCGTCGGGGTTCGCGAGCCTCCAGTCCTCGAAATTGGAGTTTAAGAGGGTCATGAGGTACTCCTTGACCGCCGCCACGCAGTAGCCCTGCCGCTGGTAGAAGTCGAGCGCGAGCTCGGGGTCCTTGCGCTTGGAGAGCTTGCGCTTATTGCCGTTTTCCAGCTTCATGAGCTGGGCGGTGTGCACATATTTGGGCATTTTCCAGCCCATCGCGCCGAAAAGCTGGATGTGGATGGGCAGCGTCGCCAGCCACTCCTCGCCGCGCACGACGTGGGTCGTGCCCATCAGGTGGTCGTCGACGACGTGCGCAAAGTGGTAGGTGGGGATGCCGTCGCTTTTGAGGAGCACCACGTCCTGGTCGTTCTCGGGCAGCTCCATCGTGCCGCGAACAAGGTCGGTGAACTTGGTGCGGCGGCCGGGGTCGCCCTCGCTGCGGAAGCGCAGCACGAACGGCTCGCCCGCCGCGACACGGGATTCCACCTCGCTCAGGGGGGTGTCGCGGTGTACCGCCCAGCTCCCATAGTAGCCGAAATTCGCCTTTTCGGCGGCCTGCTTTTCGCGGATGGCGGCGAGCTCCTCCTCGGTGCAGAAGCAGGGATACGCCTTCCCCTGCCGGACGAGCCGTTTGGCGTAGGCCCGATAGATCCCCTCGCGCTGACGCTGCCGGTAGGGGCCGTAGGCGCCGTTGTCGCCGTCGGCCGTCGCGCCCTCGTCGAAGGGGAGCTCGTAGTCGGAAAAGACCTTGAGGATCGTTTCGACCGCGCCGGGCACCTCGCGTTTCTGGTCGGTGTCCTCGATGCGCAGGTAGAAGACGCCGCCGCTCTGGTGGGCGAGGCGTTCGTCCGCGATCGCGCCGAAGAGGTTCCCAAGGTGCATGAAGCCGGTGGGGCTGGGGGCCATGCGGGTGACCTTCGCCCCTTCGGGCAGACTGCGAGGCGGGTAGTCCGCCTCGATTTTGGCGATGGCCGCCTCCTCGTCGAGGCCGGGGAAGAGCAGGTCGGCAAGTGCGTTGTAGTCCATCAAAAAAAGCTCCTTTGCGGCTGTAATCACGCGGATAGTATACTACAATTTTCCACCGTTATCAATCTTCATCCGGATGATTGCGGCGGTAATTCATATAACTTTCGAGGATGATGGTGGCAGCCACCTCGTCGATGACCTCCTTGCGTTTTTTGCCGCGGGTGTTGGTGGCGTTGAGGTACCCCGTCGCGGAGACGGTGGTGCCGCGCTCGTCCCACAGGCGCACGGGGACGTTGACCAGCCGGGCAAGCTGGTCGGCGAAGTCAGCGCAGAGCTGGGCGCGGGGGCCCTCCGAGCCGTCCATATTGATGGGGTGCCCCACGATGACCATCTCCGCGCCGTATTCGCTGGCGGAGGCGGCGACCTTTTGGACCACGCTGCCGAAGTCCTTGTCGTGGATGACCCCGATGGGGGACGCGAGGTATTCGGTGCGGTCGCAGCAGGCAAGGCCGGTGCGCGCGTCGCCGAAATCAACAGCCATGATCTTCATATCTTCACTCCTTTGGCGGCCTGGCCGCCGGCATCGGCATTTTCCCGCGCGGCATGGGCCGCGCGGTCCTCCTCGGTGACGGGGACGCTGCGCCACCAGTCCTGGAGCGCGAAGGTCGAGGCGGCCTCCGGCAGGTGGGAGGAGTCGTTGAGGTAGACCGGACGCGGCAGGAAATCGTCCCCGAATTCGATCCTGCTCACGGCGGTGTTGTCGCACCAGCCGACCTCGCCGATCCGCTCGATCGGCCAGCCCTGCGCGTGGCAGAGGTAATTGCGGATGGCGCAGCCGTGGGAGGCGACGGCGACCGTTCCGCCCGCGTGCGTCCGCACAATGCGGCCGATGGTGTCCCGCATCCGTTCGTAGACATGGCGCATGCTCTCGCCGCCCGGGGCCTCGAACGCCCACGGCTCGTTGTCCCAGCGCGCCTCCTCCACGGGGAAGCGCAGCGGCAGCTCCGCGAAGGGCACCCCCTCGAACGCGCCGCCGTTGATCTCCATGAGGCCGTCGTCGGTGACGATGGGCAGCCCGGCCGCGCGGTCGATCGCCTTCGCCGTCTCGTACGCCCGCTTGAGCGGGGAGGCGTAGACGGCGTCCAGCGGGATATCCGCGAACCGGCGGGCGAGGTATTCGAGCTGCCGGTAGCCCTTTTCGCTCACGTCGCTGTTGCTGTGTCCCTGAAAGGTCCGCCGCCAGTTGCCCTCGGCCTCCGCGTGACGGACCAGATATAAGGTAGTGGTCAAACGATTTCACCCGATTCCAATGAATTCCCCGCGCGATCGCGGGTGCGGGCGGCAGGGCGCCCGCAAAACACACGCATATATTATACTATAAATCCGAGGGAATCACAATCCCGGGCTTGCTTTTTCCCGCGCCGGAAGCTAAAATAATAAAGCCGCTTGCGCGGCGGTCAGTTCGCAACATCCTGACCTTAAACAAACACTAGGGGCGTCCGTGGAAAACCGCGGAAAGGCTCCGGAAAAGAGGAAAAAAACATGACAAGGCAAACCCCCAACATCCGGCGCATGGTCGTGGCGGCCATGATCGCCGCGGTCTACTGCGCCGTCAGCCTCCTGCTGCTGCCGCTTTCCTTCGGGGCGGTGCAGGTGCGCGTCTCGGAGGCGCTCACCCTGCTGCCCGTGCTGAGCCCGGACGCCATCGTCGGCGTGACGCTCGGCTGCGCGCTCACCAACGCCCTCGGCTCGTCGATGGGGCTGATCGACGTGGTGGTGGGCACCTCCGCCACCCTCATCGCCGCGCTCATGAGCTGGGCGCTGCGGAAGGCGCGCGTCTTCGGCCTCCCGATGGCGTCGTCGCTGCCCCCCGTGCTCGTCAACGCCGTCTTCATCGGCGCGGAGATCACCCTCCTCTCCCCGGAGGGGTGGAACACGGGCGTCTTCCTGGCCACCGCGCTGTCGGTCGGCGCCGGCCAGCTGCTCTCCTGCTGCGTGCTCGGGCTGCTTCTCGTCTGGGCGCTGGAACGCAAGGGGCTGGGGGAACGGCTGTTCGGAAAATCTTAAAGGACAGAAAAAAGGCCTGCGGCTGTGCCGCAGGCCTTTTTCCGGGAAACGGTATTTAGTTTGTAAATTTATCCTACCATACGGCCACTGAAAGGTCAATGGTAACATAATACTAGTCGTCCCGGTTAGAGAAATGAAAAGTAAGACTAAGTTCATTCAACGTGGATGACCGAAACAGGACAGCTCTCCTGTGCGGTGACGGCGCCCTTCTCCGCTTCATTCGGGACGGGATTCTGGTGCACGTCGGCCAACCCGTCGTCCCCCATATGGAACACCTCGGGGCAGATTTCCACGCACATGCCGCAGGAGATGCAGCCGTCGCGGTCGATTTTGGCAATCATGGCAGGTCCTCCTTCCGTAAAGATATCCCTATTCTTTCCCATCTTCGCCCAAATTATCCAAAGAAGGAGTTTGGACGGGCCGCGCAGCATAAAATGGGAAAAAGGGGAAGGAGGCGCTGCAATGGTCGACCTGCATGTCCCCCTGCGGCAGGGGGTGCTCTTTGCGGTGGGCGGCGCGCTCTATTATCTGGTGGAGGTGCTCTGGCGGGGACATTCCGACTGGACGATGGCGGTGCTGGGAGGCGTCTGCTTTCTGCTGATCGGGCGGATCAACGAGCGGTGCGAGTGGTGCGTGGCGCTGCTCTCCCAGATGGTGCTGGCCTCGCTCATCGTCACAACGGCGGAATTCTGCGCGGGCATGGTCCTGAACATATGGCTGGGGCTGGGGATCTGGGACTATTCCGGAATGCCCTATAACCTCTGCGGTCAGGTCTGCCTGCTTTATACGAATCTGTGGTTCCTGCTCTCCCTGCCGGCCATCGTCCTCGACGACTGGCTGCGCCACTGGTGGTTCGGCGAACGAAAGCCCGCCTACAAGCTACTCTGATACGCCCGGCCTTCCGGCGGGCGGGACCCGCCGGTTCTCCTCCAGCTCTCGCTGGAGCGCGATCGTCTCGAGCGTCTCGCCCGGCTGCACAAAGATGGAGCCGAGCACGTCGAGCTCGGTGTTGTCCGGATAGTCCTGCGCGATCGATACCGCGAGCGCGGTGATCGCGGTGACCAGTTCGTAGGAGTTCATGCGGTCACCTCCCCGCGCATCCTATGAAAAATCCCCCGGAAATGACACAGTGGAGGAAGAGCTTACTCTTCCTCCACAATGCTTTGGAGACATTCGATCAGGTCGTTCAGGGTGTAAAGACTGACGTCGCGGCGCAGGATCTCGTTTTTCAGCTCGATGGGGAGCGACTCGAACCGGTAGCGCAGCTTTGGATCGACATAGGACATGGTCCATCACCTCAACTGGAAGTATGGGCCGCCTGCAGCGGGCTTAATCACCCGGCGGTTTTAGATTTCCGCTCGTCGAGCGGCGGAGGTTGTCGGCTGGCGGCCGACGGCAGGCTTAGGTTTTCCGCTCATCGAGCGGCGGAGTTGCCGGGTCCCGCCCCGGCGTGCGGCCCCATTTCTTGTGCGGACAAGAAATGGGGGAAAGAAGCCGCAGGGGGCTTGGGCGGCCTGCCCGGGCTGCGCCCGGAGCGCGCTACGCGCGACGGCCGCTCG
>NZ_JANFZX010000009.1:0-74247 GCF_024461615.1 Anaerotruncus sp. DFI.9.16 | reverse complement strand
GGCCGTCGGCGGGACACGCCTCCGGCACTAGGCCTGCGGGCCGTCGCAGCGCGGCGACCTCCGCCGCTCACCGAGCGGCAAATCTCCCAAAAATCCATTTAAAAAGCACCCTGACCTCATGGAAAACGAGCGGCAGCAGCGCGAGCAGCAGCAGGTCGACCCACTCGGTAAAGGAGAGCGCGACGGTGCCGAACGCGGCCGTCAGGAAGGGGACCTCGGTGACGGCGATCTGGAGGCCGACGCCGACGGCGAGGGAAAGGAGCATCGTCCGGTTTTCGAGGTGGTTCATGCGGAAGACGGAGCGATCGACGTCGCGCATGCCGACGGCGTGGAAAAGCTGGGAGGTGGCGAGCGTCACAAAGGCGTAGGTCTGCGCGTGGATGAGGACACTGGGGTTTTCCAGCAGCGCGCGGATGCCGTCGAAGGAGACGGGCGCGCCCGCCAAAGCAAGCATTCGGATGGGCGAATACAGGAAGGCGGCCAGCGTCATCCCGGCGATCACGATGCCGTAAAAGAGGGTGAGCGCGAACCCGCCGTGCGCGAAGAGGCTCTCCCGCGGGTCGCGGGGGCGCTGCTTCATAATGCCGGGGGCCTTGGTGTCCACGCCGAGCGCGAGTCCGGGCAGGCTGTCGGTGATGAGGTTGACCCAGAGGATGTGGATCGCGCGCAGCGGGGCGGCCAGCCCGGCGGCGATCGATACGAACATCGCGATCACTTCGCCGAAGTTGGAGGAGAGCAGGAAGAGCACCGACTTTTTGATGTTGGCGTAGATGCCGCGTCCCTCGCGCACCGCCTTTTCGATGGTGGCGAAGTTGTCGTCGGTGAGCACCATGTCCGCCGCGCCCTTGGCCACGTCGGTGCCGGTGATCCCCATGGCCACGCCGATGTCCGCGGCCTTGAGGGAGGGCGCGTCGTTGACCCCGTCGCCCGTCATCGAGACGATGTGGCCCCGGCTCTTGAGCGCCTTCACGATCATGACCTTATGCTCGGGGGAGACGCGTGCGAACACCCGCAGCTCCTCCACCCGCGCGTCAAGCTGTTCCTGGGACATCTCCGCGAGCTCCGCGCCGGTCAGGCACTGCTCTTCCCGCTCGGCGATGCCCAGCTCCTTGGCGATCGCAAGCGCGGTGTCGCGGTGGTCGCCGGTGATCATGACGGTGCGGATGCCCGCGTTTTTGAATTCCTGCACGGCCGCCTTCGCCTCGGGGCGGGGCGGGTCGATCATGCCGGCGAGGCCGACGAAGCAGAGGTGCTCCTCCTCGGCGGCTTCGTTTCCCTCCCGCCGCGCGAGCGCCAGCACCCGCAGCGCGAGCTTTGCCATCTCGCCCGCTGCCGCGAGGATCTCCTCCCGGTCGGCGCCGGTCATCGGGCGTTCGGCGCCGTTTTCGCAGATGCGTTCGCACCGGGCGAGCAGGATGTCGGTCGCGCCCTTCGTATAGGAGACGGTCCCCGCGCCGGTTTTGTGCACGGTGGTCATCATCTTGCGGTCGGAGTCGAACGCCTGCTCGCCGACGCGCGGCATCCCGGCTTCGAGCCCTTCCCTGCTCACGCCGAGCGGCGCGCCCATGTCGAGCAGCGCGAGCTCGGTGGGGTCGCCCACCCGCGCGCCGTCCGCGGTGGAGGCGTCGTTGCAGAGCACAAAGCCGGTGACGAACTCCCGGTCGCGGCCGTAGTCGAGCTCGCTTACGTCACGCAGCACACCGTCCAGCCAGACCTTGGTGACGGTCATGCGGTTCTGGGTGAGGGTGCCCGTCTTGTCCGAGCAGACGACGCTGACCGCGCCGAGCGTCTCGACCGACGGCAGCCGCCGCACGATCGTGTTGACCTTGACCATCCGCTGGACGCCGAGCGCGAGCACGATGGTCACGACGGCGGGCAGGCCCTCTGGGATCGCCGCCACGGCCAGAGAGATGGCGGTCAGCAGCATTTCGGGGATGTCGCGGCGCTGAAGCACCGCGATGCCGAACATCGCCAGGCAGACGACGACCGCCACGACGCCCAGGATCTTGCCGAGGTCGGCCAGCCGCTTCTGGAGCGGGGTGAGCTCCTGCTTCTGCCCGGCGAGCATCGCCGCGATCCGCCCGATCTCGGTGTCCATGCCGGTGGCGGTCACGACCCCCTCGCCCCGCCCGTAGGCCACGCTCGTCGAGGAAAAGGCCATATTCACCCGGTCGCCGATGCCCGGCTCCCCCTCGGCCACGAACGCGGCGTCCTTTTCGGTGGGCACCGATTCCCCGGTGAGGGCGCTCTCCTCCACCTTGAGGTTGACCGACTGGAGAAGGCGCAGGTCGGCGGGGACCACCCGCCCAGCCTCGAGCAGTACGATGTCTCCCGGCACGAGGGCGGCGGCGGGCACCTCGGAAAGCCTGCCGTCCCGGCGCACGAGCGCGTTGGGGCTCGAGAGCTTTTTGAGCGCCTCGAGCGCCTGCTCCGCCTTGGCCTCCTGCGTCATGCCGATGACGGCGTTTAAGAGCACGACGAGCAGGATGATCACCGCGTCGGAGACTTCCCGCAGGAAGATGGAGATCGCCGCCGCGGCAAAGAGGATATAGATCATCGGGTCGTTGAGCTGGGAAAGGAACATCGCGAGCTTCGATTTGCGCTTCTTTTCCGCAAGCTCGTTGGGCCCGTGCTTTTGGAGGCGCGCCGACGCCTCGGCCGCGGTCAGCCCCCTGGCGGGGTCCACGCCGAGCTCCTCGCAGGTCTGCCGGATATCCTTCTGAGTAAACAATTGCCACACTCCCTCAAACTGTTGTCAGAGCTATTGTTGTCCGCAGACGATCGAACTATCAAAAAATAGCCGTCCGGATATATGGCCATTTTTGTTGCTTCGCAATAAAAAAGACCTTCAACATGCCTGCGGCACGCTAAAAGTCTTGTTACCTCACACGGACCCCAGGCCAGGGCTTGCGCCCGCGGTGTTGACCTGGGATTTAAAACGACTCCCTTATTAGCTTATGTCCAGTTTACCGGGGAAATTTTGTTTAGATTGGGATTTTTTATGAAGAAAATGTGAATTCTGCGTCCTTTCCCATTGATGAAACCTTCCGCATTGGATATCCTAAAGGAAGAAACGCAAGGAGTGTGAACGCCATGGCAACCTTCCAGGAGCTCTACCAGACGCTGCTCGCCGCACAGGCGCGCAGCAACCTGCCCGAAGCGATCAAATACATCCGCACCCAGCAGGACTTCGACCCCAAGCAGCTCGACTGCCTCTTGAATCCCCAAAAGCACCCGCTCGTCTGGCGGACGGGCGAATGCGGCTGCGCGCCCGGCGAGGGCGCGTGCGAACGCGCCTGCGCGTTCGACGCGATCCATTCCGCGCCCGAAGAGGGCGGGCGGGTCGCCATCGACGTGACCCGCTGCGTCGGCTGCTCCGCCTGCATCGACGCGTGCGCCGCCAAAAAGCTCGAGGCGAGCCGGGATGCCGTCGCCGCGATGGAGGCGGTGCGCCGTCACGAGGGCCCCGTATACGCGCTCGTCGCGCCCGCCTTCATGGGCCAGTTCTCCGAGGCGGTCACGCCCGGCATGCTGCGCAGCGCCTTTTTACGGCTCGGATTCGACGGGATGATCGAGGTCGCGCTCTTCGCGGACATCCTCACCCTCAAGGAGGCGCTCGAGTTTGACAAGAACATCACCCGGGAGGGCGACTTCCAGCTCACGAGCTGCTGCTGCCCCCTGTGGATCGCGATGATCCGCAAGATCTACAGCGAGCTGCAGTCCCACCTGCCCGCGTCCGTCTCCCCGATGATCGCCTGCGGCCGTTCGGTCAAGGCGCTGCACCCCGACGCGCTGACCATCTTCGTCGGCCCCTGCATCGCCAAAAAGGCGGAGGCGCGCGAAAAGGACCTTGTGGGCGCGGTCGACTACGTGCTGACCTTCCAGGAGGTGCGGGACATCTTCGCGGCGGCGGGGATCGACCCGGCGGCGCTGGAGGACCGCGAGCGCGACCACTCCTCCCGCGCGGGGCGCATCTACGCGCGCACCGGTGGGGTGAGTGAGGCGGTCCGCTCGACCGTCGAGCGGCTCAACCCCCACCGCAAAATTTCGATGCGCACCCGGCAGGCGGACGGCGTGCCCGGCTGCCGCGCGCTCATTGACGACCTGCTCGCGGGGAAGATCGACGCGAACTTCTTCGAGGGGATGGGCTGCGTGGGCGGCTGTGTGGGCGGCCCCAAGCGGATCATCCCGCGCGAGGAGGGGGAGCGCAACGTGGACGCCTACGGCGGCGACGCGGCCAGCCCCACGCCGATCGACAACCCCTATGTGATCGAGCTGCTCGGCCGGCTGGGATATCCCACGGTGGAAAGCCTGCTCACCGAAAACGACATCTTCTCCCGCAAATTCTGAAAAACACCAGGCGAGGGCCGCGGCAGACGCCGCGGCCCTCGCCTTTTACTCGGTTTCCGCTCAGGTGAAGAGGCCCTTGAGCCAGCCGAAGAAGCCCTGCTTCTCCTCGACGGGGGCGGCCGTCTCCTCGGCGGGTTCGGGGATCTTGACCTCGTCGGTCTTCATGACGAACTTGACGTCGGTGTCGAGGCCCTCGGGCGCGGCGGTGAAGACGCCGTACTCCTTCGAGAGGTCGACGTAGCGGTCCTTGCGTTCGAGCAGCTCGTCGAGGTCGTCGAGCTTTTCGATCGCGCTGTCCGCGGCGCCCTTGTCCTTGAGGCGGTCGAGGGTGGCGATCATCCCGCGGGAGAGGGAGACCTTTTCATCCTGGAGCATGTTGCGCATCGTCTCGGTGATGTCGCGGTGCGCGTCGAGGTCGTCGCGCATCCGGAGCAGCGTGGTGATCGTCTCGGGCGACTCGTGCAGGCTCTTGTGGATGTCGGTGCGCTTCAAATCACGGCGCAGCGCCTTGATGATCGGGCGGGCGTCGGTAAGGTCGTCGCGCAGGTCGTCGATGTTTTCCACCTCGTCGAGCAGATTGGTCTCGTCGAGCTTTTTGAGCAGGAGCACGAGCGTCTCCATGTTGTCGGTGTTCTCCTTGAGGTGGCCGAGCATCCTGTCGAGGTACTTCTGCACCTCGGTGCCCTGGAGCTGGCCCGCCATCTGCTCGAGGCCGGGGCCGTACCGGTTCACATCGTCAAGCAGCTTGAGCAGCTCGTCGGGGCCGATCGCCACGACCAGCTTTTCCATCTGCTCGACCATACCCTTCATGGCCATCAGCTGCTGGTACTGCTCGGTGGGGACCGGGACCGTGCCGCCGCTGCGCGCGCTGCGGGCGCGCGGCGCGCTTTCGACGATCTCCTTCAGTTCATCGTCGCCCGCCTTGTTCAAATATTCGTCAATCGCGCCGGTCAGCACATAGTAGCCGGCCGTCGTCCCGGTAATCTCCGCATAGACGTCCATGCGGTCCTTGTCCACCGGCTTCTTCACGGTGTCGTCCGCCTTGGAGCCGTCGTCGGGCGCGGGAGCGGGGTCCGCGCCCCCGCCGCCTTCGCCGCCCTCGCCGGAGCTGCCGTCCGCGTCGTCCCCGGAGGGGCCGTCCGTGCCGGCGGGCGGGTCCTTCTTCTCTTCCGCGGGAGGCTCTTCGCCCTTCCCGGCGGCTCCCGCGTCCTCCCCGCCGGACGATTCGATGTACTCGGCCAGCACCGCGGTCACGCCCTCCGGTTCGCTGACCACCGGCCCGCTTGCGGTCGGCTCACTCGTCGTGGGCTCGCCGCCCGCGGGTTCACTGGTCGTGGGCTCGCTTGTGGCGGGCTCGCTCGTGGCGGGCTCGCTCGTGGCGGGCTCGCTCGTCGTGGGCTCGCTTGTGGCGGGCTCGCTCGTCGTGGGCTTGCTCGTCGTGGGCTCGCCGGTCGCGGGCTCACTGGTCGCGGGCTCGTTTGCGGCCGGCTCGTTTACAGTCGGCTCGCTCGTGACCGGTTCGGCCTTTTTGTCGCTCTCCCTGCGGATCGGGCGGATGTGGCCCGGATCGACGATGTCGCCGTTCGCGCTGGCGCGCACCAACTCGTCGCGCAGGGTCGGATTCAGCTTGGAGCCGGAGAGGACGTCGTCGAGTTTCCCGGCGGCGTTGGGGTTATTGATGTAGCCCATGACGACCTGCCGCGCCTGCAGGCGGGTCTGCTGCGCCTCCAGCTGGGCCTTCATCTGCCGGCAGATCTCCAGGAACTGCTGGAGCGCCTGGAGGCCCTCCCGGTATCCCTCGGGGTCGGAGGCCTGCGCGGTTTTGACGCCCGCGTAGACCGTCTTGAGGTCGTCCAGCAGGGTCTGCAAGCCGCCCTGGTCCGCCTGCGCGATGATCCGGTCGAGCTGCGCCTTGAGCGCCTTGTTCTTTTGCAGCTCGTCGTAGTCGTCCACCAGCTCCTGCAAGCGGTTGGGGCTCAAATCGTCCACAAGGTCGAAGAGGTCGGCGAGATCGTCGTCATCGAGCAGGGTGCCCATCGCCTTTTCGCTCAGGTCGTGGTCGATGCGGTCGTAGAGGCGGACGTTCTCGTCGGTGACGTATTTGGGCAGGATATCGAGGATATCCTTGTTGAGGTCGTAGAAATCGAAGACGTCGTCGATGATCAGCTTGGCCGCGTCGGTGCGTTCGGGGTCGGTGAGCAGCGAACGGATGTCGCGGTCGGGGTCGAGGGTCTCGAGGTCGTTTTGCATGTCGCGCAGGTCGTAGAGGTCCTGCTCCATGTCGTCGAACTCGTCGCTCTTTTTAAGGTCGTTGAGGTCGGGCAGCTCGGGGGAGGCCGCGATCATGATCGGGCCCATCTCAAAGTCGACGACGTCGGCGGTGACGGTGAACTCCTCGGGGAAGTCGAGGTCGTTCAGTTCCTGGACGCTGTAGCTGTCGAGCGCGAGGCTGTCGCCGAGCCCCGGCAGGCAGACCATCGCGACCACCTGGCTGCTGCCGTCGGTGACGACCGAGCCGTCGCTGACCTTGACGTTGCCGAAGGTGTCGTCCGGGAGGGCCATGCCCGCCGCCACCATGAGCGGCGTGTACATGACGGTCTTTTCCCCGCCGATCTCCACCTCATGCTTCGAGGTGTTTTTGAAGGAGAGGCGGATCTCCAGCCTGCCGGATTTCCCCGCCAGCTCCTGCGGGTCGTACTCCTTCCCGTCGAGCCGGTAGGTGATCTTCACCTCGAGCGGCAGCTCCTTGCCGGTGCGTCCGGTGTAGTAGAGGTCGGTGCCGTCGAGCTGCCAGCTCAGGCGCTCCCCCTCCTGCCGGGGGCCCCGGTCCCCCTTGATGTTCTCGATGTCCTTGAGGTCGGAGACGTCCTCGAAGGTCACGCCGGGCGTGTCGCTGTGCAGCCAGTCGGTGACCACCGTGTCGTAAGGGCGGCCGTTCGGGTCGAGGTTGACGTAGACCGTCTCGCTCTTCTTGGTGCCGATGAGATTCTCCGGCTTCTCCTTTTCCGGTTCCGCCTGGACCTGCGCCGCGGCGGGCTGGGCGGGTTCCTCGGCGGACGCCGCCGCGCAGCCCGAAAGCAGCGTGGAGGCCGCCACCGAAAGGGCGAGCAGCACGCAGAGCGCGCGCAAGGAAAGGTGCATTGGTTTCATATCGATTCCCCCTGTTTCGCATGGAGCTCTTTGAGCCGTTTTCCCAGCCGCTTTCTCGGCTGCGGGGTGATGTCGCTGCGCCAGTTGTGGGAGGTCTTCGCGATGAAGCCCTCGCAGGCGAGCAGCACCGACGGCAGGATGAAGATGCTGACCAGCGCGCTGATGACGGCGCCGCGCGCCAGCATCGAGCAGATGCTCTTGATGATCTCGATTTTCGAGATGAGCGAGACGCCGAAGGTCGCGCAGAAGAAGACCGAGGCGCTCGTGATGATCGATTTGTCCGAGGCGCTCGAGGCGATCTTGATCGCCTCGACGCGCTCATGCCCGTTTTGCAGCTCCTCGCGGAAGCGGGTGGTCATCAGGATGGCGTAGTCGACCGTCGCGCCCAGCTGGATGCAGCCGATGACGATGGGCGACACAAAGGGGATGACCGTCCCGGTCAGGGCCGGGATGCCCTGGTTGATGAAGATCGACAGCTCGATGGCCGCCACGAGGATGACCGGCACGGTGAACGACTTGAAGGTCAGCCCCACGATCACCAGGATCGCCAGCACCGAAAGCACGTTGGTCACCTGGATGTCGACCGTCGTGATGTCCATCAGGTCCTTGGTCATCGCGCCCTCGCCGGTGATCAGCGCGCCGGGGTCGTACCGCTTGGCAATTTCATTCAGCGCCTCGATCTGGGCGTTTTCCTCCTCGCGCGCCGCCTTGTAGCGGGAGTTGATCATGAGCATCTGCTTGCCGTCCTTCTTGCAGATGTCCTTGAGCTCCTGCGGGATGAAATTGTCCGGGATGCCCGGGCCGACGAATTTATTGTAGGCGAGCAGCGCCTCCACCCCGTCGACCTTCTCCATCTCCTTTTCCATCGCGTTCAGCCGGTAGGCGGGGAGGCTGTCGTCGACGATCACGAAGTGTGTGGTCGCCATGTCGAACTCGTCCTTGAGCTTGTTGGTCGCCACGGTCGACGGCAGATCCTCCGGAAGCGACTGGTCGATGTTGTAATAGATCTGCGTCCTGCTCTGCATGATGAGCGCCGGCACGAAGAGCACGAGGAAAATCGCGACAAAGGTCTTTTTGTGGTCGATGATCCAGTCGTTGAGCCTTGTCAGGTCGGGGATGAGCGACCGGTGGCTCCAGCGGTGGATCGGCTTATCGAAGACGAGGATGAGCGAGGGCAGCACGACGAGCACCACGAGGATGCCGATGACGATGCCCTTGGCCATCACGAGCCCGAGGTCGGGCCCGAGCCCGAGGCGCATGGCGCAGAGCGCCAAAAAGCCCGCCACGGTGGTCGTCGACGACCCGGACAGGGAGACGAACGCCCCCTGGATGGCGCTCGCCATCGCGTCCCGCCGGTCCTCGAACCGCTCCTTCTCCTCGTCGTACCGGTCAAAGAGGAAGATCGAGTAGTCCATCGAGACGCCCAGCTGTAAGATCGCGGCGATCGCCTTGGTGATGTAGGAGACCTGCCCCAGAAAGATGTTGGTGCCGAAGTTGTAGGCCACCGCGAAGCCGATGCCCATCAAAAAGACGAAGGGCAAAACAACCGATTCCATCGTGAGCGACATGGCGACGATCGAGAAAACGACCGCCAGCAGCGTGTAGAAGGGCATCTCCTGTTCAACGAGGTCCTTGGTGTCCTTGAGGAAGATCGACACGCCCGCCAAAAAACACCGTTCGTCGCAGAGGGCGCGCACCTCGTCGATCGCCCGCAGCGTCTCGTTGGAGGCGCCGGGGTGCTCGAACTGGACGATGATCATCGTTGAATCCTTCGCCTTTTCGCTGTAGAAGATATCCTTGATCTCGTCCGGGAGGATCTCCTTGGGGACGCTGATGTCGAGCATGCTGGAGATCCACATCGCGTCGCTCACACCGGGGACCTCCTCGATCGCGTCCCGCAGCTTTTCCACGTCGCGCGCGGGCATCCCCTCGACGACCAGCATCGCGGTCGCCGCGCTGTGGAAGGTGTCCTCGAGAACCGCCTGCCCCTGCGAGGAATCGAGCTCTTCGGGCAGGTAGGAGAGGATATCGTAGTTGACGCGGGTGTTGATCGCGCCGTACAGGCTGGGCAGGAGCAGCAGCAGCGCGAGAAGGATGATCGTCTTTGGCGAGCGCGTGAGCGCCCGCGCAAATTTCTTGAGCAAGCCAAAACCCCCTCATTCCATGCGGGAAGCGCCAAGCCGCGCCTCCCCTTCTTAAACCATACCCAATATATCACCCGGCCGGCGCGATGTAATTAGACAGATTTTTCATCTGTCTAAAAATACGACACCTCCCCCGAACTGTCGTTTTTTTTGACAAATCCGCTTTTTGTCTATACCGCGGCCGGCATCGGGCGGATATAATAAAGTCGGAAAACACTCTTGAGGAGGCCGCGGACATGGAATTTCAGCACCGGATGCTGCGCGCGGTGGTGGCCGGGATCGTCGACAAGGCGCTGCGCGACCTTCCGCGCGACCCGAAGCGCAGCCTGCGCAACCTCGTGGACCTCGGGGACAGCTGCGCGAAGGGCCCGCAGCAGAAGCTCTTTTTCGCGCGGGCGCACGCCGCGCTGCAAAGCCCCGCCTCCCCCTATTACCAGCTTGCCGCGGACGCCGTCAACTGGGTGGACCCGCGCGCCCTGCGCGCGATGGGGGTCAACCTTGGCGCGTCGGGGCTCACCTGGGGAGTCGGACGGCTCCGCCAGGAGGAGGCCGCGCGGGGCGGGCACCTGCCCTGGATGCTCCTGCTCGACGGGCCCGCCCGGGCGGATTCCCCCGTCCCGCGCGAGGCGAACGCCCTCGGCTGCTATACCTTCGTGCTGCGCGGCGCCGACGCGCGGGAGGCCTGCGCGCTCGCCGCGCGCTGGCCCGAGAGCGCCTTCTTCGCCGAGCTGCCCGCCGCGCAGATCACCCCCGAGACCGCCGCCCTGCTTGAAAAGGCCCCCAACCTCGCCGTCTCGGTCGACGTCACGCCCGAAACGGACGCCTCCGAGGCCTTCGGGCTCCTGCACGCGGCCCGCAGGTTCTACGGCTTCGCGGCCGCCTGCACCTCCCGGACCGCCGACGCCCTGCTGGACGGGGCGTTCCTCGACCGGATGCGCGCCGGGCACTGCCTCTACGGCTGCTTTCGCTGCCCCACCGGGGAGCCCGCCCTCGAGGACAGGCTCTGCCGGACGGTGAACGGCGACCGCGGCCGCCGCAAGGGGCGTCCGCTGCTGCTCATCGACTTCCGCCGCGACGTGCAGTCCGTCGCCGAGGCGGTCTCCCCGGGAAGCCGCGCGCTGCGCGTCAACCCCGCGCTGCCGCTCGGCCCGCAGCTCTCCCCGCGATCGGAAAACGTGATCTGAACGGCAAAACGCCCGGCATCCTTTCGGATGCCGGGCGTTTCCGGTTCGCGCCCGCCGGTCTGCCGGCGGACGCTTATTCCTTCTTATATTTTTCCAGCGCGTAATGGATGCTCGCGTCGGTCATCTCCTTGACCCGCAGGATGTAGCCGTCCGGCTCCTCCTTCATGCCGTGCCGTGCCCATTTCATGATGAGCCCCACGAACGCGAACGCGTAGAAATCGGCGATGAATTCGAGGTCCTCCTCGCCGATCGGGCTTTCGCCGAGCAGTTCCTCCGCGAGCGACCGGACCAGCCCCCGGGCAAATTCCAGCAGGTACTCCTGGAAGGAGTTCTGCCCCGGCGTGCTCAGGGCGTTGATGTAAAAGCGCTTGTTGTCCCGCATGTAGCGGCAGAGCGCGCCCAGGCCGTCGGTCCAGTGGGCGCGGTCGGAAAAGCTGCTCATGAGCTTGACCGTCTCGGTATAGTAAATCCAGTTGACAAGCTCGTATTTGTCCTTGAAGTGGTAGTAGAAGGTCTGGCGGTTTACCCCGCAGTTGGAGGTGATGTCCCCCACCGAGATCTTTGAAAGCGGCTCCCGCTCCATCAGCTCCTTGATGGACGCGGCCAGCGCCTGCTTGGTGATCATTGAATCCGCCATGCCATCCCCCCTTTTCCGCCTTTCGGGACGCCTCTATTCTAATACAAATCCTTCCGGTTTGCAACCGTGGGCGGGGAGCTGCCGCGTCCCTTGCACCGCGCGGTGAAATGTGCTAAACTGGGGAAAACCCGGCGCCCGGGCGGGCGGAAGGAGGCGGACGGATGAGTTTGAGCAGCGAGCCGGTCCGGCGGGAGGACGACCTCCTGCGGATGATCGACGAGGGCATCGCCGCGCTTGAGACGGACGAGGAGTTCACCAAAACGGTGCAGGCGATCGGCGAATTTTGCAGCCGGAATGAAAAACCGGACCCGGAGGAGCCCTGAACGGGCCGCTCCGGGAAAAGAGGCGGACGCTCCAAACGGAGCGCCCGCCTCTTTTTGATTTTGCCAAGGCGCACGGCTCAGATGAACGCCTGCTCGACGCGGATGACCGCGAAGTATTTCGAATCGATCGCCTGCACCCCCTCGCGCACCCGCTGGGCGACCTGCGCGTCGCTCAGGCGGAAGCGGTGGGGCACCGTTACGTCGAAGATCAGGTTGGTGTGGGTGACGCCGTTCACCATGCGAAAGTCGTGGATCGAGATCGACGGGTCGATCCCGCGCACCATCTCCTCCACCCGCTCCCGCAGCGCGCCGATCTCGCCGTGGTCGACGGCGACGGGGTCCATATGGATGGTCACGTCGCAGCCGAACTTGTGCCGCAGCTCCAGCTCGATGACGTCCACCGCGTCGTGCATGGTCAAAATATCCGCGTTGCAGGGCATCTCGGCGTGCAGCGAGATGATCCGCCGGCCCGGCCCGTAATCGTGCACGATGAGGTCGTGCACCCCCGACACCTCGTCATGGGCGAGCACCGTCTCCTCGATCTGCCGGACGAACGCGGCGTCCGGGGCCTGCCCGAGCAGGGGGGAGAGGCTGTCGCGCGCGGTGGTCCAGCCGGTATAGAGGATGAAGAGCGCCACAAGCATGCCGATCCAGCCGTCGATGTTAAACTTGGCAAAGTAGCTGACGGCGATCCCGAGTACGACCGCGGAGGTCGCGACCGCGTCGGTGAGGCTGTCCATGGCGGTCGCCTTCATCGCGGTGGAGTCGAGCCGGCTGCCGAGCGAGCGGTTGAACCAGCACATCCACAGCTTGACGGCGATCGAGAGGAGCAGGATGGCCACCGACACGGCGCTGAACGACACCGCCTCGGGGCGCAGGATCTTCGCGATCGAACCGCGCGCCAGCTCGAGCCCGACGAGCAGGATGGCCATCGACACGGCCAGCCCCGAGACGTACTCAATCCGCCCGTGCCCGAAGGGGTGCTCGCTGTCCGAGGGGGCGCAGGCCATCTTGAAGCCGACGAGGGTCACGACCGACGAGCCCGCGTCGGAGAGGTTGTTGAAGGCGTCCGCCACGATCGCGATCGACGCGGTGAGCCACCCGGCGGCCGCCTTGGCCGCGAAGAGGCAGAGATTGAGGACGATCCCCACCACGCCCGAAAAAACGCCGTACCGTCCGCGCACCTCCGGGTCCTCCACCCGGTCGCTGTCCCGCACGAAGCGGCGCAGCAAAAAGTTGATCATATCCCATTCATCCAATCCGTGCAAATTGCGGACCCGCCGGGGCCCGCGGCTGAAAAGGGGCGGGCCGCGACCCGCGCGTCCCACCCCGACTTAACCGGTTTATTTTTCCCAGAGAGCCTCCATCTTTTCGCGGATGCGGGCGCGCCGCGCGGCGGTCGCCTCCGCGTCGACCTTGAATTCGCCGATCTCATGGACGACGATGTCGCCCTCCCCCGCCTCGCGGGGCAGGCGCGCGCGCTCGACGCCGATCGTCTCGCCGTTTTCCGCCTCCAGGATGGCAAAATTCCCCTCGAACCGGTCGATGCTGTACCGCATGGGTATTTCGTTCACTTCCTCATGGCCGCAAAGCTTTTGATCAGCTCCACCGCGTCCCCGGTGGACAGCAGGCTGCTGTCGAACGAGAGGTGGTAGCTGCCGATCTCCCCCCACTTTTTGTCCGAGTAGGAGTTATAATACGCGGCGCGTTTTTTATCGATTTTGGAGATCATGTCCTTGGCCTCGCCGCCGCTCATCTCATAGAGCCGCTTGACCCGCTCGACGCGGTACTGGAGCGGCGCGTGGATGAACACGTTGAGGCAGTCCGGCTCGTCGCGCAGCGCGTAGTCGGCGCAGCGCCCGACGATGACGCAGTCGCGCTCCCGGACGATCTTGCGGATCGCGTCAAACTGCGCCAGAAACAGCTTCTGGTTGATCGGGACATGGTCCACGCCCATCAGATTCCCAATGGAATACGGATTGACCGACATGGAATAGAGCAGGCTGCTGACCGGTTTTTCATCGTTGCTTTCAAACAGGTCCCTGCTGATGCCGCTTTCCTTCGCCGCAACCTCGAGCAGCTCCTTGTCGTAGAACTCCACGCCGAGGGAATCCGCCAGCGCCTTCCCGATCTCCCGGCCGCCGCTGCCAAACTCTCTCCCAATGGTTACGATCATCCGTTTCGCCATGACAACCGCTCCTTTCCCGCCCGTTTTACACAGGCCGCACGCATTGCCTTTGCCGTACTATTATTATACGCTTCCCGCGGCGATTTTTCAACCTTCGCAGATTCCGGCGGGCAGATTTTCCGGCCGCGCCCGCCGGTTTCCCATGGCCAGGCGGCGGCAAAAATAAAAAAGCGGCGGTAAAACCGCCGCTTTTTTGGGGCCGCCGTCAGACCGCGTCGCGCGTTTCGGGGCGGAAGAGGAGCGAAATGCACCAGATCGCGCCGAGGGCGACGAGGGTATAGATGATGCGGCTGAAGATACTTGCCGAGCCTCCGAAGAGCCATGCGACGGCGTCAAACTGGAAGATGCCGATCAGGCCCCAGTTGATACCGCCGATGATGGTCAGGATCAGCGCAATTTTATTGATCAAACCAGTCAACCTCCTTGATCAGTGGGGATACGCCGTTATCAGTCTGCCCCGAAAAATCGGGATTTATGCACCGGATGCGGGGAGCCTCTCCGGGCGCGTCCTCTTCGGGGGAAAGCGCCGTGAAACCGACGGCGGCGGACCTCGCCGCGAAGACCGCCACGCGGTCCACCTCCGAACGCTTCAGCACCCGGTAGGGCGCCAGCGGCGCGCCCTCATAGAAGAGGACCGCGCGGTCCCCCTCGGGCGCGAGAGTCACTGCCAGCGCCTCAAACGGGCCGGTCTCCCGCTCGATGGCCGCCGCGTCGAGCCGGTAGGGGCCGCCCTCGGGCAGCGTCACGATCCGCTGCCCGCCCGCGGCGTACACCCGCATCGAGCAGAGCATCGCCATGCCCAGCGCGAGCACCGCGGCCGCAATCAGCCGTTTCATTTCGCCATCCCTCCTTTGACCGTCTTTTTTTCCGCGCCCGCGCCGGTTTTGCCCGGCACGGCGCGCAGGCAGGAACAATCGTTTCCTTGCCGCTTGTATTTTGCGTCTTTTTGTGGCAAAATAAACGTATTCCCGCAGGTATCTGATAAAAAAGGATTGATGAACCCATATGAACCACCAGACGGTCGTGATCCTCGACTTCGGCGGGCAGTATAACCAGCTGATCGCCCGCCGGGTCCGCGAGTGCGCGGTCTACTGCGAGGTGCTCCCCAGCCGGACCCCGCTTGCGGAGGTCTTCGCGAAAAATCCCATCGGCATCATCTTTACAGGCGGCCCCAACAGCGTCTACGAGGAAGATTCCCCCCACATCGACCCGGCGGTCTTTGAACGGGGCGTCCCCGTGCTGGGCATCTGCTACGGCATCCAGCTGATGGCCCACACCCTCGGCGGGCATGTCACCAGCCCCGATTCGCGCGAGTACGGCAAGACGGTTACATACTACGACACCTCCTGCCCCCTCTTCGCGGAGCTTCCGGAAAAAGGCGTCTCGTGGATGAGCCACACCGACTATATCGACCGGCTGCCCGAGGGCTTTACCGCCGCGGCGCACACCGATTGCTGCCCCACCGCCGCGATGCAGAACCCCGAAAAAAAGCTCTACGGCTTACAGATGCACCCCGAGGTGCTCCACACGGAAAACGGCGTCGCCATGCTCCGCAACTTCCTCTACCGGGTGTGCGGCGCAAAGGGCGACTGGACGATGGGCGACTACGCCCGCAGCACGATCGCGTCCCTGCGCGAAAAAATCGGGGACGGCAAGGTGCTGCTCGGGCTTTCGGGCGGCGTGGACAGCTCGGTCGCGGCCGCGCTGCTCTCCCGCGCGGTCGGCGGCCAACTCACCTGCATCTTCGTCGACCACGGCCTCATGCGCAAGAACGAGGGGGACGAGGTCGAGGCGGCCTTCGCCGGGCATGACCTCAACTTTGTCCGCGTCGACGCGCGCGACCGCTTCCTCGATAAGCTCGCTGGCGTGACCGACCCCGAGCGGAAGCGCAAGATCATCGGCGAGGAGTTCATCCGCGTCTTTGAGGCGGAGGCCAAAAAGCTCGGGCGGGTCGACTACCTCGCGCAGGGCACCATCTATCCCGACGTGATCGAATCCGGCGCGGGGGACGCCGCGACGATCAAAAGCCACCACAATGTCGGCGGACTTCCCGATTACGTCGATTTCAAGGAGATCATCGAGCCGCTGCGGTTGCTCTTCAAGGACGAGACCCGCGCGCTCGGCAGGGAGCTCGGCCTGCCCGATTACCTTGTCGACCGCCAGCCCTTCCCCGGCCCCGGGCTCGCCGTGCGCATCGTCGGGGAGATCACCCGCGAAAAGGTCGCGGTTTTGCAGGACGCCGACTGGATCTTCCGCGAGGAAATCGCCCGGGCGGGACTGGAGAAGGAGGTCCACCAGTATTTCGCGGTGCTCACCGACATGCGGTCGGTCGGCGTCATGGGGGACGGGCGCACCTACGACTACACCGTCGCGCTGCGCGGCGTCACCACCACCGACTTCATGACCGCCGACTGGGCGCGCATCCCCTACGAGGTGCTCGACCTCGTCAGCCGCCGGATTGTCAACGAGGTGCGCGGCATCAACCGGATCGTCTACGATATCACATCCAAGCCGCCCGCGACCATTGAATGGCTCTGAGGCCGGCTCGGCAGGACATGGGAGGAAAACAGCATATGCAGCAGGACATGATCGTTATTCTGGACCTTGGAAGCACTGAAAATACCGTCCTCGCACGGGCCGTCCGCGACCTGGGCGTCTACAGCGAAATCTACCCGCACGACATCACGCCGGACGAGCTGCGCGCGCTGCCAAACGTGCGCGGCATCCTCCTGAACGGCGGCCCCAACAGGGTGGTGGACAGCGTGCCCGTCGACGTCGACCCCGCGGTCTATTCGCTCGGCATCCCGACCCTTTCCGCCGACCATCCCACGGCACGCGGCGAGGCCCTGCCCCATTGGCCGGAGGAGCCCGCCGCGCTGACGGAGCTGCTTCGCGGGTTCGTCTTTGGCACCTGCAAGGCGCAGGCCAACTGGAACATGGAAAACTTCATCGCCGACCAGATCGAGCTCGTCCGCAAACAGGTCGGCTCCCGCAAGGTGCTGCTCGCCCTCTCGGGCGGCGTGGACAGCTCGGTCGTCGCCGCGCTGTTGCTGCGCGCCATCGGCGACCAGCTCACCTGCGTGCACGTCAACCACGGGCTGCTCCGCAAAGGGGAGCCGGAACAGGTCGTGCGCGTCTTCCGCGACGAATTGGGCGCGAACCTCGTCTACGTCGACGCGAGCGAACGGTTTTTGGGCAAGCTGGCGGGCGTGGCGGATCCCGAGCAGAAACGCAAGATCATCGGCGCGGAGTTCATCCGCGTCTTCGAGGAGGAGGCCCGCAAGCTCGAGGGGATCGACTTCCTCGCGCAGGGCACCATCTATCCCGACATCGTCGAGAGCGGCACCAAGACCGCCAAGATGGTGAAGAGCCACCACAATGTCGGCGGCCTGCCCGACGACCTCGCGTTTGAGCTCGTTGAGCCGCTTCGCCAGCTCTTCAAGGACGAGGTGCGCGCCTGCGGCACTGCCCTCGGCCTGCCCGACGCCATGGTCTACCGCCAGCCCTTCCCCGGCCCCGGACTTGGGGTGCGCTGCCTCGGCGCGATCACCCGCGAGCGCCTCGAGGCGGTGCGCGAATCGGACGCGATCCTCCGCGAGGAGTTCCACGCCGCCGGGCTCGACAAGACCGTTTGGCAGTATTTCACCGTCGTCCCCGATTTTAAATCGGTCGGCGTGAAAAACAACGCGCGCTGCTTCGAGTACCCGGTCATTCTGCGCGCGATCAACACGATCGACGCGATGACCGCAGACGTCGAGCAGGTGCCCTGGCCGGTGCTCATGAAGATCACAAACCGCATCCTGAAGGAAGTGCCGGGGGTCAACCGCGTCTGCTACGACCTCTCCCCCAAGCCGCCCGCGACGATCGAGTGGGAGTAATGGCCGGAATAGCCGGAGGCCGCATGATACCTGCATTTTCTCGGTGTCGCATTTGCCCGTGGCATTATTTTGGCATTAAATCTCTCTGGGCGACCATTTTCGTGGGGTCACGAAAATGATGCCCGGAAACGAAAAAGAGCCCCCGGCCTGCTGGCCGGGGGCTCTCTCTGTGCTGCGGGTTAGACAGCGTTAAGGTACTTGAGGGCGACCCAAGAAACGATTTCCTGCAAGAGGGCCTCCTCCTCGCCTTTGTGTGTGGCGAGCTGCTTGACGGTGTACTTGCGGTTCGGGCCGGACACACCAGAGGGAACCGCCTTTCCTCTGGTAGTGGCGAGGCCGCCGTAGACGGCTCCGTCGTCGATGGTGACCTTGCTGCCGACCTTGATGGCCGGGGCCGCCGTGGCCCCGGTGCCGGTCTTGGTGACGTAATCGAGGGAAATCCAGCCGACGCCGGATTTGAGCTTGCCCCATTTGGTCGCCCCGGTGCCGTCCGCCTCCGCGACGATGGTATAGACGCCGGGGGCGATGAAGCCCTTGCGCCCGTAGTTGGTGCCGGGGCCGCTGCGGATGTTGAGGTCGGTGGCCGTCACCTTGACGGTGTAGTTGGTGGCGGTCTGCTCGCTGCCGGTGGTGGGTGTGCTCGGGGTGGAGCTCCCGCCGCCGAGGCGCTTATTGATTTCCGCTGCGATGCTGCCGTGCCTGTCGTAGAGGTAGTCTCCGGGGCAGGCCTTGGCAGCGTAGTCGCGGTGAACAGTCATATTGCAGCCGCCGACGTGGTTGACGCGGTTGTTCTTGACAGTAGACCACACGAGCTTCTTGATGCTGTTCCTCTGGCAGATGTCCTCGACAAGGTTCAGAAGGGCTTGGTATGCCTTGTCGGAGACGGGCCAGTCCGGGGCTCCTCCGTTGTTGGCGACCTCGATGGTGATGGCTCTCTGGTCGTTCGCTCGGGAAGAGGTGCACCAAGAGCGGTACGCCTCCGGGACGTAGAGGGCGATGCGCCCGTCGCTGCCGATGCCGTAGTTGCTGGATGCCTGTCGGCTGCTATTGGCAAAAAGGGCTCCGCACGATTCGACGGATAGGTTGCCGGCCATGCAGTGGATAGAGATGGTGTCGATGGCGTGGGTTCTGTTCCCGGAGTGGTTCGGGCTGAGTTTGGTGTAGCAAATGAGGGCGCTATTACTCATCTTCGTCGTCCCCCTTCCCGTCGCCGTCGAGCATGGCGTCGAGGGTCTTCTCATCCACTACGTCGCCGTCCTCGTCATAGATGAGGCCGGTTTCCTCGTCATAGTGGAGCTCTCCGACGTAGGGCAGGTCGTCGTCGATTTCTCCGTTGTAGTAGCGCATATTGAGCTGCGGCTTTTTCCTCTGTTCGCTCATAGTGTTATTCCTCCTTGGGGGTCTCTGTGGTGGTCTCGATGGTGGTCGTGACGACGGCGTCCGGGATGCCGATAACAGGGACGATGCCGTTGGTGTTGAGCTCGTAGACGGCGGCCTCAATGAGGGCGTCGAGCTTGGCTTCGTCAACGGTGATGCCGTGCTCGCGGAGCCAGTTGATGACGTACTCCTTCTTCTCCTCGCCGCGCCCGCTGCCGGTGTAAATCTGCTCGGCGGCGGCGACGGCGATTTTCACCCACGCATTGATTTCCTTCTGCTGCTCTGCGGTGGTCTTGCTCTTGATGTAGGGCACGAGGAAGGCGGTGATGAGGGCCGCGATAAGGGCGGCAACGGCTTCGATGATGGGCGTGATGTCGTACATGGCGATGTCCTCCTTTTGGTCTTATCCTTTTCCGATGTTGGTGCTGTCGCTGCTGATGGTCGTGTCCTCCGGCAGCGGGTTCCCGTCGGCGTCGAGCCGGTGCTTGTTCCGGCTCAGTTTCTCGCCGAGGCTCTTGCCTGCGTAGGTAATCAGATACCCGATGCAGGCCGTAAAGATGGTCGTGGTGACGTCCGAGACGGCCTCCCGGTAAAAGGCTGCGAGCACATAAGAGGCGACGGCTGCTGCCGTGGCTATAAAGACGGCCCAGATGGCGAGCACCTTCGAGAATTCGAGGGGCTTCCTCTGGGCCTTCTTCTTTGCCTTCTCGCGCTTCCTCTTGCGCCACCAGCTTTTCAGCTTCTTGAGCAGCTTTTTCACATGGTCACTCCCTCCCTTCACTCATCGAGCAGGGCGTGGATGCCTTGCTGCGCGAGAAAATCCTTCTGCTTGTGCTTGATGTCTGTGGCGTAGGCGAGCGCCGTCTCCATATCGCCGTTCGTGTGGCCGCGCTGCATGGCGTGGGCCGTGGCCTCGCCGAGGGCGATGCTGGCCCGCGTACTCTGCACGATGAGCAGAAATAAATCCTGCTGCGCCTTCGCCTTTTCGGCTTGGGCTTCCTCCCGCGCCTCGATGTGGCCCTTGAAGCGCCAGACGATGAGCCCCATGATGGCGCTCGGAATTCCCATAGCCGCCACGAAGGCGAGGAGCAGCTCTCCGATGCTGACTTCGACCATTGGTATCACCTCCCCTTGATGGCTGCCGCCGGCACAAAGCCGGTGACAAATCTCCCGCCGAGGAAGGTGGCTACCGGGCACCATCCGGCCCGGCGGGGCATCGCAATAACGGGCGCGCCCTCATCGAGCGTCCCGTCGCTGCCGTAGGTGTGTCCGGGCCCGGCCTTGACTTCTGTGCCTGCCGCCCGGCAGGCCGCAGTGTAGGCGCGTGTCCTGCTGGCCGGTTTCCCGTGCTTCGAGAAGCTGCCCTCGGGGACGTAGCCCCGGATGAACGCGCCGCCGGCGACGGCTGCCACCTCGCTCCATCCATCCTTCGCCGGGAGCGCGAGCAGCCAGTCTCCCGCTGCGGCTTCTCCGGCGGCCTCAAAGCCGCGTCCGGGGCCGGTGCGGATGGTGGTCGGCCCGGCGGTGAAGACCGCGCACAGGGGCGCTCCGGCGTCGCTGCGGGCCTTTGGCGCGGTCTTGGGCTTCGCCCTTGACCTGCGCGGTGCCGGTTTCTTGGTCGTCTCGCTCATTCTGCATCCCTCCTTTACGCAGAGAGGAGGCCCCCGCTTACGCGGAGACCTCCTTGTAGTAGTCGTTGAGGAGCGCCGGGGGTGCCCAGTTCTCCTGCTTGTTGAAGGCGCGGAGCACCTCGTACTCGGTGCCGTCGTGGGTAAAGTGGTCGCCTACGGCGAAGGTGTGGCTCTCCTCGAGGCCGTCCCAATCCGGGACGTCACCCGGCTCTGGCTCGGGCTCCGGGCCGGGTTCGGGCTCCTCACCGCCGTCCTCGTAGAGTTTGTACTCCGAGGGGACAAGGTGCGGGTAATGGGGCTCGTAGAGCGTGACGCCCGCCTCCTTGATGGGGGTGTAGAGCTTTCCGTCAATGGGGTCGCGGCGAACGGAACCGTAGGGGACGTGCTCGCCCCATGCGAAGTCGAGGTAGGTGCCGGGCTCCTCCGGCTCCTCCCGGATAAGGCGGAACAGGGTGCGCCCGCCCACGGTTCCGGGGGCGTAGAGGGCCTGCGCTTGGTGCGTCTGGGTGCAGATGTAGGTCTCGCCGCTGGTGCCGTCGATGATGGTCTCGCCGGCGAACACCTGCCCCATACTCGCCGCCCAGATGCGGGCGGTTCCTACGGTGGCGATTTCTTTGATGACGTCGTCCGTGAGGTCGCCGGTGGCGAGCTTCCCGGCTCGCAGAAGGGCGTCTTGCGCCTTGCGGATGTGTTCGTCCGGGTAGCTGCCGCCGAGGGCCTTGATGGCCTCCCCAGCGTCCAGAATGGCCGTCCAGATGTCAACGAGCTCTACGGCCTTTTCCTGCTTCTGCAAAGTCCTCTGGTATTCAAGGCTGTTGACGTTCGGCATGATAGTCTTCCTCCTCTCTTACACATAAGAGCCGCTTACCGGCCTGCTGCTGATGGTGTCGTAGCCGGTGCTCTTGGAGATTTGCACCTTGACGCCGACGCCCCATTTCTCTGCGGTTTTGGTGGAGTTCGAGAAGATGTGCTTGAGGCCGATGGTGGCGAGCTCCCATGTGGGATTGTCGTCGAAGGCGTTGTTGCACACGGAGACGACGACGTCCTCCGCCGCCGCGTAGTACTGCAGGGACACGAGAATTTTCTCGGCTGCGGCGTCGGTCTCGATGGGGCCGACGATGTACTCGATGCCGGTGACACTGCGGGTGAAAGTGGTCGTCCGTGTGGCACTGTTGCCGAGGGTGTCCGTGACCTTGACCTGCATGGTGTGCTGCCCGTTCGACAGGGCCGCGAACTGCGCCTCTGTGAGGGCGAAGGTGTAGGTCTGGTTTCTCACGGCGTCCTCGATTGTGCGGATTTCGTTCCCGTCGAGGCTTTCGACGACGGTGAGCTCATCGTCGGTGTCTTGGTCGTTCACGGTGTAGGCCATCGAGGGCGGGCTCGTGACGGTGCCGAGGTCGGTGTCGGTGCCGCTGATGGTGGGGTCTACGTTGTGGACAACGGTTTTGACCGTGCTGCTGGTGTAGCCGCTGTACGCTCCGTTGACGTCCTTCGCCCGGACACGCCACTGAACCGTGTTTGCGCTGGTGCCGACGCCGGTGTCGTCGTAGCTGGTGGCGCTGCCGGTGTAGACGTTCGTCCACGCGCCGCTGTTGATGCTCCGCTCGAGCTCGTAGGTGATTGCGCCGCCCTCGGGGTCTACGCTGGCCGCCCACGAGATTTCTGCGGTCTTCCCGCTGCGTACTTCGTCCGGGACGGTGATGCTGGGCGGGGTCGTCGGGGCTTGGTTCCATACAATCGTGTACGCGCCATCGCTGTCCGGGCTGTCAGATACCAAGATTGAAGATGACAGATTCAAAGCCGGGCGGACGCCGTAGTGGCCGTTGTACGCGTAGTAGCTGTTGAGCGTCCCGTCCGAGTTCACGTAGCGGACGTTGTTCGAGCCCGACGCGTTCGGGGAGCGCAGGTAGTAGTACCAGTACTGGGATGCGCTCAACGAACTTGTCTTGTACTCACTGTTGCTGACGGCCTGCGCGGTGGGGCGGCACTGGCGGCCGGAGTTGTCGCTGAACATGGCGAGGGTAGAGCCCTCCGAGACGCCGTTCTCTGCGCCGAGGCCGACTTCCGCCTTGGACAGCAGGAAGACCTTGTCCGTGACGGTCTCGGAGCCGCCGCCGTCAACGCTGGCCTTTGCTACGGTGAGGGTAGTGTTGAGGATAGCGGCGAGCATCTGGGCCGAGAAGCCGGTGAGGAAGCCCGCCTCATCGTCGTACTCATTGTAGCCGTCCCACACATTGGCGTTGGTGGGCGCTGCGTCTGCGCCGTGCTGCGCTTGATACCACGGCGAGCCAGACTTGTTCAGCCACTGCCGGAGGTTAGAAAGGGAATACCTGTTGTTGCCGTAGTTCCGGCGGCTGCTGTCGCCGTTGCCACTCTCCTTCGCGTCGAAGCAGGCGAGCTTGAGGATGTTCGCCGCGACGAGGGTGACGGAGTTCGCCGGGTACCCGGCGTGGTTCTTGTCACCTATCTCCCAGATGATAGGGACGCCGTAGTAGGTCGTGCTGGTGTCTTTGACCTTTGCCCTAACGGGCAGGGCGCTGATTGATTGAGACATCTGCTGTTTCGCTCCTTTCAAAAATCTCATTGTAGAGTTGGTCGTATTTCTGTATGAGCGCGTGGCAATCGCCGTGGGAAGCGTGTGACCGCCAGCTCTGGTAGCTCTCGGTGATTTTCTCCTTGGTGATGGCTCCGCTCTCGTACATGACCTTGTACTTCCGCAGTTTCCGTTTCATCCGCTCGCGGCTGGCCCGGCGCAGCTTGCGGACGACCTTTCCGGTGTCCGTGAGATAGCTGTGGAAGCCGAGAAAATCCAGTCCGTTACGGAGGGGAAATATCTGCGTCTTGTCATTGAGCTCGAGCCCTCGCTCCGCGAGGTGCTCCGATATGGCCTTCCATGCGGCCCGGAGGGTGTCTTTGCTTTCGTGGATGATGTAGAAGTCGTCCATGTATCTCCCGTAGTAGCGGAAGCGGAAGCCCTCTTTCATGAGGTGGTCGAGCTTGTTGAGGTATAAGAGCGCGAATACTTGGCTGCTCTGGTTGCCTATTGGGATGCCGACGTTGCCCGGTGTGCTGTCGATGATGAGGTCGGTGAGCGCGAGGCTCCTTTCGTCGTCGAGCAGCTCCCGGACGTCCTGCTTGAGGATGTCGTGCCGGATGCTGGCGAAGTAGTGGTGGACGTCCGCTTTCAGTACCCATCCGTCTGCGCTGCCGTGCCTGCGGTAATACTCCCGCATGAAGTCGCGTAGCCGGTTGAGGCCGAAGTGGGTTCCCTTGCCTATCTGCGATCCGTAGTTGTCGAGAATGAAAGGACGGGTGAGGACGTCGTAGAGAATGGTGTCGCAAAAGGCGTGTTGGACGATTTTGTCCTTGAAGGAGTTGGTCTGAATGAGCCTTTTCTTCGGCTCGAAGACATAAAACTCCCGGTAGCCGCCGGGGCGGTATGTGCCGGTGCTCAACTCCTCTTGCAGGACGGCGATAGCCTCGAGGGCGTTCATCTCCACCTTGGCGACGGTGTTCTTCCACCTCTTGCCGCGCCGGGATGCCCGGTAGGCGTTGTAGAGCGTTTCAAATTCGTAGACGGTATCAAAATTGACCTTCGTTTTCTGCATCTGCTTGGGCTCCTCCGAACACCGCAAAAGCCCCGAGGCCCTTGCGGGCTCCGGGGCGTCGGTGCTATGTGTTTATCCTCGGCGGTATGCCTTTGGACGGGATATTCCTTCCTTTGATGGGTGGGCCTCTGCTTTCGGCCCCGCCGCAGCGGGGTCTACTTGGTCGCGGTAAATTCCACCGAAGCCGGGCGGACGCCGTTGTTGCCGTTGTACGCGTTGTTGTTGTTGAGCGTCCCGTCCGAGTTCACGTTGCGGACGTTGTTCGAGTTCGACGCGTTCGGGGAGCGCACTACGCACAACAAAAGTCGATGCCGTACAAGGAATACCCCAATGAAACGCCGTCAGCCTTTCGGGCTGAACCGCGCTGCATCCTTTTTCCGCCACGAAGCTGTGAGGTTCTTGACGTCGAGTATCTTCTTCGTCCAGTCCTCGCAGCGGCGGATGTCGATGTAGCCCCTTTCGAGGGCTATGTCGAGTAGGTTGAGGAGGAGCTTACATTTCGTAAGAGCTCTCTTTTGAAGGTCGAGGCGTTCTGCTGTCTCTGCGGCGCTGCGAGGGAATATCTCGTTCGCCTCTATGAGGCATTCCAGAACGTCGAGGGCCGCTGTCTCCATCCGCTGTGAAAGTGTGAAGCGGACGCTTTTCGGAAACACCTTATTGCTGGCCCACATGGTATGGTTCACAAGGTCTTTGGCCTTGCTTATGGCGGTGAGTTCGCCGGGCTTGCCGTTCGTAGCAGACACCTCCTTTCGGCGAGGGCGTCGAGCTCCTCTTGGCTGATGCCCTCCACTTCGAGTACGCCTTTCTTCACTGTGATGCTCACCTGCCTGCCGTCTATGCTGGTGCCGGTGAGATACAGCCCGTCATGCCGCCTGCACGGGCAGGGCGTCTCCAATTCGGAAATGAGGTGCGGTATGAGACAGGCGGCGGTCTCCTCCGTGCAGAGAACCGCCGCCGTCATGCCTCGATGAGCCTCGCTGTCTGGTTCCACACGCCGTCAATGATGGTGACGTTGGAAAGGGTTGCGAAGTCCGCGCTGAACGTGATGCCGCCGGGCATATCCCCGCTGATGAGGTCGGAAAGAAGGTCGATTTCGTCCCCGTAGTCGTCGAGGATTTCTTGCAGGCCGGCGATGTCGGAAATTTCGTGCCCGTGGCCGATGAGCGCGTAGTTGGCGAGGTCTGCCATCGTGGCGAAGGCGTCCGGGTTGATGATGGCGGTGACGATGCTGACGCTCGAGACAATGGTAACGAGCGTGAAGGTCGCCAGCTTGTTCACGGCGTCGCCGTCCGGGCGTATCCATTCCGGGTGTTCCTGCAGGGAGAGGTAGGTGTAGAGGATTTCTCCTTCGTCCGGGTCTGTGGCCCAGAGGCCAAGCTCCGTAGCGTTGAAGCCGGTCTCGACGCCGACACTGCTGACCTGCGCGACGATGGAGACTTCTCCGTTGTTGCTGTTGGCGATGGAGGCAATCATGCCGTCCATAACTTCGTGCCCGAGGTCTGTCATGCTGTCCGGGCTGCTGCCCGAAGGAATGCTCCCGTCGCCGACGCTGACGCGGGTGAATTGCAGTCCCTCCCCCGAGGCCATGAGCTTGGCGATGAGGTCGTTCCCTTTTTGGGTGAGGTAGCTGCCGTCGTTGTAGCCGATTTCTGGCATTGTGCTGTTCCTCCTGTCTGTTTAATATGCTGGCCGGATTGTGATGTGGGCCAGTTCGTAGGCGTAGCTGTTGAGGTAGACGGTGTTGCTGGCCCTGCGGTTGATGACCGGGGGCCTTATCGTCATTCTCGACGAGATGGCTGCCCCGGTATTGAGGTAGAGCGTCGCTTCGTTCCGCCGGTAGGTGCGGAGGAAAAGCCTCATCCCGACGCCCGCTGCGACGATGCGCTTCATGACGCCGGCGATGAGCTCCGCCGTGTCAATCTTCTCGGCTTCGAGGTCTGCTTCGTCAACATATATCCACACCTTCGCGGGGAAAACTTCGTCGAGGTCTACTTGCTCCGGCTCGATGTCGAAAAGGGTCGCCGCCGCATTGATGACGGTCTCGATGTCGCCGCCGGAGAGGAGGCTTATCATCTTGACCTTAATCAGCAGGCGGTAGAAGGCGTCAGGAGCCCCGTCTCGGGCTACGCCGAAGTTCTCCCCGTAGCGGTCTAATACCGCGCCCTGCGCGTTGTCAAGGTCGTCCCAGAGGAGTATCTTGTCGCTCTGGTCGTGGACAAGCTCAAGGCCCCACGCAAGGGTGTTGAACAGCCGTCCGATGTTGGTCTCGAGGGGGAGGCTGCTGTATGCGTTCCTCACGTCGTCCCGGTTGTACGCGCCGGTGAGCATATCAAGCATTGTGTGTAGGTAGCCGTGGCTCATGAGACGCTCACCTTCGCTTTCTCGGTGTATGCCTTCTCTCTGGTGTCTACCTCGATGTTGTAGGTGCCGTAGTCGCTGCCGTCCGGGCTGGTCTGGAGGGTGAAGTCGAGGACGCCGGGGATGGTGTAGATGACCTCCGGGAGCCGGTTGTAATACACGGTCTCTCCGATGGTCGTCCCGCCTTTCACGTCGCTGCCGATGTAGTCGATGAGGGCCTGCGCGATTTGGTCTTTTCCGTCCACAGGGAAGCGGTTGGCGTCCGTCTCGAGGTCTGTGACCTTAATCCACACAGGCACGAGGGTCGGCCTCGAGAATTTGATGTTGTAGGTGACGCCGCTGGAAGACAGGACGGCGACGGTGGTGCTTCCGTAGGTCTGGATGCCTGCCGCCTTGCGCCGGAAAATCTGCTGCGCGACGTCGCTGTCGAGCCCGCCGTAGACGACAGCCTCGATGCTGTGCGGGGGGAGGCCCTCGCTGTCTGTTTCGTCGGTGTCGTTCTCGTACACGATGGCCGAGTAGACGCCTTCGACGTTCTGCAAAATCTCGCCCCGGATGGCGTCTGCGTTGACGCCGCCGGCATAGTCCACGGATTGGTAATACCTGTCCCGGTATTCCTCATCTGTCTCGCGGGCCCGGCCTCCGTCGAAGGCTGCCGGGTTCGTGACCGCCGTTATTCCCTCCGGGATGCCGGGGTTGATGACGACGGTGACGGTGCCCGCTGCTACGTTGCCCTCTGGGCCCGCTGTGGTGGCCTGTGCGGGCAGAAGGACGGTTCCCCCTGTTCCTATCTCCCCCTGCGCCATGACGACGAATTGGAGGCCCGCTACGGTTCCTGCGAGCCACCCTACGGGGACGATGGTTCCCGGCGTACCTGTGATTTGGAGGTAGCCGCTCGACTTCTGCTCCGACAGGAGCTTGAGGCCGATGGCCTTGCCGAGGTTGTAGAGAGAAGTTCCTACCGCCGTGTCAACGAAGCGCGAGTTGTAGACGTCCTCGATGGTGGAAAAGAGCATATTCAAAATCCATGCGAAAATCCGCAGGAACAGGCCAATGGGCGAACGGACGGTGAGGTTCGCCTTGCTGCCGAACAGCTCCCTTGCCTTGTACTCGAGGGCGTCGAGAAGCTCCGTGTATGTGGGCCTTCGGAAGCCTCGCTCCGTGAGGCCCCATTCGTTTTGTGTGCTCACTGCTGCGTCACCTCCATGCTGATGGTCTGGCCGCTGTAAAGGGTGCCGGAGAAGGCGACGTTGAGCTCGCGCCCGTCTGTCTCTGCGTCAAGCTGGTCTATCTGCTCGACGTCCGTCTCTTGGAAGATGGCCTCCCGTAGTACCTCCTCGACCTCATCGCTCTCGAGGTCGGAGCGCCGCCGTCCGAAGATGCGCTCGTAGTCGGTGCCGTGGCTCTCGTCGAGAGGGAAGCCGCCCTTCCACGTGAGAAGGGTAAGCCGGACGCACTGCGCCGTGGTTTCGTCGCCGTAGATGAGCACCATGTTCCCGTCTTCGTCGATGGGAATGTCCATCGTCTCGGGGTCGATTTTCAACGTCATGTTTCTGTCCACTTGCTTCCCTCCTTTACTGCGGTGGTGATGTCTGCCCGTCCGGGCAGGTGTGTGTATGGCTCTTGAGGCTGACGCCTCCGGCGATGACGTCGCCCGTGGCCGTGATGCTGCCGGTGACGGTAACGTCCCCAGTGACAGCAACATCGCCGATGATGGTGATGTCTCCCGTGACCTTCGTGTCTCCGAGAACTTCGATGCCGTCCTCCTTGACGACGAGGTAGATGGAGCCGCCCTCTGTTCCGATGGCGTATCCGTCCGGGAGGCTGTTGCTGGCGCTGCCGGGCAGGATGCCGCCGATGAATATGGCGTCGGTGGCCGAGTGATTGCGCTCTGTGTTTGGCTCTCCCTCGGTGCCGCTGCTCACGGCGTTGTCGATGTCATGGTCGCAGAAGACCACGAGGCCGATGTCTCCGGCCTTGTAGGCGACCTTCTTGGAGAAGCCTCCGCCCCTGTCGCACACGATGGGGACGCCGAGGATTGGAGGCTGGCTCTGGTAGGTTCCCTGCTCGAGCCTTTTGGAGATTGGCTGCACATCGACGGTCTGCTTCGCACCATCGTAGGCCGTGACCTTGACGATTTGGGCGACGTTGATGGCCTCTGCCGCTTTCTTCTTCTGCTGCTGCTCGTATCTGTACTGCGGCGTGTTCATGTGGGCCTCACCTCGATTTCTGTCTTCCAGTCGCCGCTTTGGCTGCCCTTGTGGGTGCCCCGGACGATGATAAACTGCCCGTTGAGGTCGCTCGACTGGATGCGGATGATGTCGGCGGGGCCGAGGTGGTAGTTGAGAAGGCTGTTCCGCTTCTTGGTTTGGGCTTCTTCGTCCTTCTCCTCGGTGGTCTTCTTGGTGTCGAGGTCGGTCTCGACCTCGATGACGACCTTTTCCTCATCCGTGCGGAGGAGGCCGGTCTCCGGCGATAGCAGGTAGCCTTTGTTCACGCCGTCCGTCGGGTTGTTGATGATGATTTTCCCGCAGCGGATGAGGAACCGGCTCTTGCAGTCGCTCACGACGATTTCCTTCAAAACGTCCTTGAGCTTTCCCTTGCATACCCTCCCGCGAGGGTATTCCTTGTCGATGGCGAGCTCAAAGGTTCCGACTTCGATGCCGAAGATGTTGAGAAGGTCTTGCACCATCGCCTTCGCCTTTATGCTCTTGGTGTAGGTCTTGTTGACCTGTGCCGTGAGCCATTGGTCGAGGGCCTCCGTGGCCGTGATTTTGGTCGTCCATTCTGTGCTACTGTGCTTGTGGGAAAGGCCGGACACCTGCCCGACGAAGATGACGCCGAGGTCTCCTTCGTAGCCGGCATTGATGATGACCGGGTCTCCCTTCTTGATGCTGTTCCGGGTGTTCGCCGACAGGTTGTAGGCGTTGACGGTGGCCGTTGTGAGCTCATCACTGTCCTCGAACGGAACCTCGAAGTCGAAGGCGAGGTCGTCCATCGAGTATCTGTTCCCCCCGATTTGGAGGGTCGCGCTGCGGAGCCAGAAGTCCATCACTCGACCCTCCTCTCGTGGAGGTACAGCTTGACTTGCTTCCCGAAGTTGTCGAACGTCACTGTGTCGATGTCTTCCCCGGTGAGGCATTGAGGGATGATGACCGGGAGGGGGAAGCGTTCGTCTTCCACGCTCCCGAAAAGGGGCCGCCCGTAGCGAACAATGTCGCCGTAGACGAGCGGCTCCCCGTCACTGGTGGCGAGGTCTACTGTGAAGAAGCTCCCCGCCTCGTTGTACTTGACCGTGAAAGTATAGGTCTTGTCCGTGAGCTTGACGGAGAAGGTGTAGGGCACCTTGCTCGTATCAATCTCGACGACCTCGACCTCGTTTCCAAGGTCGATAAGCTGTAATGCCATAGCCGCCCTCCTTCCGTCAGCTCACGCCGTTGTAGCTGGCCGTCGCTCTGGTGGCGGGGCCGCTGCTGCTGGCCGGTTTGCTGTTGTAGCTGTTCACATAGGCGGCGTAGGCGCTACTGGAAATGGTCTCCGACACTGTGGTCTTGAGCCCGTCGCTGCTGGTTTTCTTGGTCTGGGCTGTCGAGTAGCTCGTAGGCTTCCCGGTGTCCTGCTGCGTCATCATCGGCATCGCCCCGACTTCGACCACCTCCGAGGAGGAGATGTTGACCTGCTGGAAGGACACCTTGAAGGTGCAGCCCTTCGCGTTCTTGGCCCCGTAGTCGAAAGAGAGGCTTGTGATGACGAGGTTTGCGATGCGGACGCGCCCTGTGTAGGTTACGATGTCCCGGCGGTCTCGCATGGTTTGTAGCGTCTGCTGGCCCTGCTGGCCGCCGATGATGGTGCCGCTTATGGAGAATTTGACCGGGTCTTTTACGACGTGGTCGTTGATGTCTGCGCCGTTCTCGATGGGGTTCGAGGTGACTTTGCTGGACATAGAGACGGCCTCGCTCTGGATGTTACCGATGGTGTCCGGCTCGAACCGCACCGAGCCGCTTTTCCGGCCCGTGATGGTGTATGCCATGCGCTGTCACCTCCTTATGCGTAGGCGTTCTTGATGTTCATGGTGTCGTACTCCTCCTCTCGCATCTCCTTGTAGAGCCGCCGGAACATGGCCTCCGCCTGCGCCATTAGGCTGTCGGCGGTGCCTTGGTCTACGTTCCCCTGCACTTGCAGGGTGAGGCTCGGGGAGAAGCTGCTCGAGGAGTTGATGTTGCTCGATGCGCCGGCGATGAGCTGCTCGCTCTTGTCCGCCGGGATGATGGCCGTGCCCTGCGGGAGGAAGGCGACCTCTCCGCCCTCCTCATTGATGCGCGTCCAGCCGCCTTCAAAGTTGTCGGTGCCTTCCGCGTTTCCGGGAATGGACGTCACGCCGACGCTTACGGACGCGCTGCTCGCGCTGGCCGCCGCCGAGGCGATGCGGTTGAAGGCTGCGACGATGGCGTTCGCCCCGCTCTCCGCAGCCGCCGTCATTCGGCTCCATGCCGTTTCGGCGTCTATTGCCATCGTGGCGTAGGTGCTGCTGGCCTCCGCGCCCATCGTCTTGAGGTTGAGGTCTGTGATGTCCTTGGTCTCGATGATGCTTTCCTGCGCGGTGGCGTTGGCCTCCGTTGCCGCCCCGGTAACGTCCGAGGTGTACTGCGACGTATCGACGGCGAGGCTGACCTCCGTGTTCGCGCTCTCTTGCAGGCCGTTGACGGCTCCGTTGAGCCCTTCGACCTCCTCCTTGCTGTCTTTCGCGCCTCCGAAAAGGCCGGAGAAGAAATTGACGACGGCTCCGACGCCGTCTGCCAGCCAGCCGATGATAGTGCCGAGCACGTCCCCGATGACGCCCAGAACATTCCCGATGACCTCAAGGACAGGGGAAAGGGCTTCGAGGATGGGGGCGATGAGCCCGAGCAGCTCTGCAATCGGCGGGAGAATGGCCTCTGCGATGCTCTGAATGACCGGCATAAGGGGCTCGATGAGCGAGATGATGACGTTCAAAATCTCCGTCAGCGGCGGCATAAGGGTCTCGACCAGCAGGCCGAGGATGCTCGCCAGTGGCGGCAAAACGGTCTGCGCGAGGCTGCCGAATACGTCGATGAGCGGTATTGCGGCTTGGAATACCGTGCCGAGGACATCCGTGAGGACAGGCAAAAGGGCCTGCCCGAGCTCCATTATGACCGGCATGGCCTGCGAAAGGCCCTCCGAGAGCATTTCGACGAGGCCGAGGAGCATGGGCTCGATGGTCGGCCACGCCTCGATGATGGTGTTGAGGAACTGCTCGATGACGGGGGTGAACTTCCCTCCGGCGTCCTCCATGAAATTCGTCCAGATGCCGTTGAGGCTCTTGGTGCTGTTGGTGAGGCCGTCCGTCTGTGTGATGGCTGCCTGCTGCACCTTGGAGCTCTGCTCGATGATGGAGGCGAGCCGTACTTGCGCGAGGGTGGCTTCGTCCATTTCGTCGATGTTCTCCCCGAGCCCCATCTTCATGGCCTGTGCCTTGACCGTCGCTTCGTCCAGCTTGACGCCGTACTCTGCGAGGGCCTCGCCGTTTCCTTGGATGCCCTCTTGGATGAGGGTGAGGGCCTCGGTGTCATCCATCGAAAAGGCGTTGCCGAAGTCGTAGGCGAGGGACGTGGTGGTCTTGGACAGCTCCGCCGCCGCGTCGTCTGTGATGCCGAGGTTGGTGTAGAGAGCTTGGTTGCTGACAAGGAAGCCTTGCACCTCCGTGTTGCTGCGGTGAACGGCGTCCGCGTAGTTGTCGGCCCATTCTCCGACGTCTGTGCCGGCGAACAGGTTATCGAACTTCGCGGATGTGTTCTCCCCGAGCTTTGCTGCCTCTACTGCGGCGCTGGCAAATTCCTTGATGGCGTCGGTGGCCGCTTGGATGGCTTCGATGCTCAAGAAGGCTGCGAGCGCCCCTTTGATGGCGTCCTTGACTTGGTTGCCTGCGTCGCTGCCCTCCGCGCCCATGTCGTCGAGCGCCCGCTCTGCGTCCTTGGCCTCATCCTCTACGTCGTCAGCCGCGTCTGCGGCCCCGTTAAGGGCTTGAACGAGTTTCCCCTTTATGGTCTGTATTGGATGGGTGAAGGCCGTTCCTATGGCCTTTGCGCCCTTTGTGACGTCGTTCTTGAAGCCTGTGAATTGCTTTTGGGTGTAGGCGAAGGCCCCGGAAACGCCGGTGCGGAAGCTCTTGGCAAGCGACTGTCCGCTCTGGATGCCCGCTGCCATCGTCTTCTTGAAGGCCGCGCCGAAGCTGTCGGCCTCCGCTCCCATTTTTCGGAAGCTGTCGCTCGCATCGTCCCCGGCGTCGTCGAAGTCTGCTCCCATCCTCTGGGCGGCGGCTCCGGCGTCCCGTGCTGCGTCCGCGCCTGCCGCGCCCATGTCGCTGATTGCGCGGCTGCAAGACTGTGCCCCAGCCTCTGCCCGGTCTACAGCCTCATCAACGTCGCCGAGGCCGCTTTCCATCTGTTCGATGGCGTTCAAGGCGTCCGACGCTTGGAAGCCTACGCCATAGGTGAGGTCTCTTGCGTCTGCCAAGTTTTCACCTCCTTAAATGCCGAAATAGCCGCCCCCGAAGGGACGGCTATTTCTTTCTGTTGGGGTTCCATTCTCCTTGCCACAGCAAGCGGGCCTCGACGGCTTCCCGGTACTCTCTCAAGTCCATTTCTTTGAGCTCGGAGTAGGTGATGCCGCTGCCGGCGAACACCATGCACCAGAATTCCCTGTTCCGCCGGGCCCGCCGCTGCGCTGCGGCTACGCTGGCCTCACTCTCGAAGAAAGTTCTCGATGGCCTTGATGAGCCCCTCCGGGGTCTTGAGGTCATCCTTCTCATCGAAGTAGGCCATGCCTTCGTTTCTCACCTCGGCGGGCGCGATGACGCAGTTCTTGAACATCCTGTCCATGTACTCCGCGCTCTTGCGCTTTCCGCTGCCGGTGTTCCCACACTCATCGTTGGTCTCGTAGTACCACGACGGAGAAACGCTCTGCAGGGTGAATTCGGTTCCGTTGACAGTTACCTTTTTCTGACGAGCCATATACTTTCGGTAGCCCCTTTCTGATAATGATTTCGGCCTTTCCGGCCAGTTCTTCTTTGCCATCTAAATCCCCGCCTTAACGGTAGTTGAGGTCGGGGATGTAGACGTTGACGGTGACGGTGGTGGGGTCTTTGCTTCTGGGGGTGTCCGGCATCTTGAGGATGCGGCAGTTCTCCTCGCTGACCTGGATGGCGTCGGCGTCGTTGACGTCCGAAACGGAGAAGCGGACGGGACGCCGCTTCGCGCAAATCTCGCGCAGGTACGCAAGGCTCGAAGACGTGCTCATAAGGGGCAGAGCGGCGTTGCCGCTGTTGTTCGCGTTCTCGCTGTATGCGACGTCGCCCTTGGCCCCCACGCTGGGCGTGACGGCGTCCTCATTGTGGGTGAGGGTTACGACGCCGTCTGCGGCAAAGCCGGTGATTACCCGGCCTCCGACGGACACAGTGACCTTCTTGGGGTCGTAGGTGCTGACTTCCGGCATGGTGTGTTCCTCCTTTCACTTACGCGGTGAGGGTGGCCCGCAGGGTGCCTACCACCTTGACGCGGTGGACAGCGCCCTCGAGCAGGGCCTCCCAAGTGATGTCCGGCATCTGGCGGGCGCGGGCCTCCTCATCCGTGGCATCGGCCCGTTTCGGGACGACGACAGAGAAGACGCCTGCATCGCTTTCCGGGTCTCTGGCGATGATGCCGAGGTCGGTGGCCCGGTTGAGGGTCGCGAAGACGGCTCCGGCCACCAGCGCGAAGCCTGCGTCGGTGTAGGGCACCTTCGCATTCTCGAGCAGGACGGCGTAGAGCTCCTCCCTCATGTAGCTGGCGATGTAGTCTGCGCCGAGCTGGTTGTCGATGAATTCTCCGTCGCAGCAGACGCCGTTCTTGACGTACTGCTTCTTGTACTCCTCCGTGAGGAAGTTGACGTTTGCCTCCTCGAGGGCCTCTCTCTGGGCGCTGGTGATTGCAGGCATGGTGATGCCCTGCGGCACCTTGAACTTCCACGTCACGCTCTGCGGGTAGAAGGGGCCGACGTTGCCGAGGTAGGCGGCGTCCGCTTCCTCATCGAGGTTCTCGGTGTCGGTGTAGATGAGGGCGCACCGGCGGTTCTTGACAGCCAGAGAGAGGTTGTCAGTCTGGCCGAAGTAGAATTTGCGGTGGTCTTCCTCGCCTGCGCCGAGCTCCGCCTCTGTCGGCTCCGTGCCCTCCGCCCACGCACAAAGAGCTTTGACGTAGTCGTCTCCGTCTTGGTCGGTGAGCAGCATATACCAGTCGTCGTCGGTCTGGCGGAGGGTCTCGATGGCAGTGATGAGGGCCTCCGCCTTCTCTCCGTCGTCCTGCCCGGTGGGGGGCGCGATGCCGGCGATTTTGACCTTGCGGATGAGGGTGTCTGCGAGTGTGGTCTTGCCCTGCTCAAACAGGGCGCTGACCTTCCGATAGATTTTCGCGGTGGTGCCGCTGTTGGGGTAGTCCTCCGCAACCTCCTCGAGGCTGCGGTAGATGGCGGGGTCTTTGGCCCCGGCGGTGCTCAAGATGAGGATGTCGAGCGCCTCCGAGGGGTTCGGCTTCGCGTCGAGGTTTACGACGACGATAACGTCTTTCGGCATTTGGTTCACTCCTTTTCTTGTTTGGTGACGACGTTTTGGAGGATGTCGTCTCTCCGCTGGTCGTCCTTGGTGTAGCGGACGCGCACGTCAAAGCCATACCGGCGGGCCGCTTCGTCGATGACGAGGGTGGTTCGGTTCCCGACGTTCGTAACCTCCGCGACGACGATGCCCTTGTTGGAGAGGTCGTTGTAGCCGCCCTGCAACAGGTAGCCGATGGCCTTCTCTGTTATGCTCTGGGCTTCATCGTCTCCGTAGACGTATTCCTCGCCGTCCCACCTGTTTTCGGAACAGGCAGTGAAGGAGAAGGTAGCGGAAGGCTGCTCGCGGCGGTTGTCGATGAGCGCCTCGGTGCCGTCTTCGTTCTCGATGACGGTCTGCGTGTGGTCTCCGAGCTCTCCCGTCGATGCGTATGGTGCCGTGACGCTGTAAACGATGAAGGGCACCTCTGCTTCCGGCTGCACTTGGTCGCTCAAGAGGACGGGGAGGCCGAGCGCCGCCGCGAGGCTCGAGACGAGCGTGTTTCTGACTTCAAGGAATGTCATTTCGGCGAGCTCACTCCCTTCTTCTCAACAACATAGCGTTTCAGCGGGTGGATGGGCCCGTGGGTAAGCTCTTGCTTCACGGTATAGACCTGTCCGTCGAAGGTGTCTCGTACCTGCTGCCCGACGGTGAGGCTGTGGCCGTTGGTGTAGAGCTTTTGGCTGTTCTGCGTGTAGGTGCCCGCGATGGCGTACTGCAGGTCTTCGTTGTTGACCGGCATTACAACGCCTTTGAAGGTCTTGGACGTCGGCTTCGTGGGCTTCCACTGGCCTCCGTTCGCTTGGTCGTAACTGCCGCCGGGCTCGAGCTCCTCGATGTCGTGCAGCAGCCCGAGGGGGATGGTGGGCTTTGCGTACTTGAACATGGCTATCCCTCCTCGATTTCGTAGGTGATGGATTGGTAGAGGCGTCCCGTGCTGTAAAGGGGCTTCCCGCTCTTGGTGGTCTCCATTGTGATGCTGCTCTTGGGCGGGTCAATGCCCTTCATGATGTAGGCCTGCGTCATAGCCGCCGCCCGCTCGCCGATGAGGGCCGCCGCCTCTCTGGCGGTTCCTCCCTCGAGGACGATTTTGTCGATGGCTGCCTTGCAAGCCTCCGCGAGTTCGTTCTTCCCGTGGTCGAAGCTGCCTCGAATGAAGCTGCGCTCTGGGATGGTGACGGAAGGGAGGAGAAGGAACAGGAAATTGAATTTCCCGTTCCCCTTGTCCGTAACTCCGAACAGATGCCCTTCCTCCGACGTGATGAAGAAAAGCCCTTGGAAGTCCCTCGGGCTTTTCCCCTCCGCCTCCCGCGAGATGGGAATTGCGAGGTTCTTTACGTTCTTGGCGCGGATGGTCGCCCCGTATTCGTGGACGCCGGCTATCATGAGGAGGTAGCTGTCTGCGTCTCCTTGTATGCCGACGTGGATTTTCAAGGCTTGAAGGGCCTTGAGTTCTGTCTTGATGCGCTCGAGCTCTGGGCGCAGGGTGTCTCTGATAATCGCCACGGCCCACCTCCTCACAAGCGGGTGTAGTAGCCAATGGTCGTGAGCCAGCTCTCTCGCGGGTTCTTGTCGAACGTCCAAGAGACGTCGGAAATGCTGAACGCGGACAGGCCTTGCGCCCCGTTCTGCATGATGGAGAATTCCTGCTGGATAATCCCCCACACCACTCCCTGCAGGTCTGCGGGGAGGGTGCAGGGGTCGTCTTCCGTGGCGTCCTTTGGGAGGACGTAACCGGCGGTGTACTTGACCTCCAAATACCTCGCTGCGAGGAGGAAGTCGTAGGATAAGCCGCCGACGTAGCCCCGGAAAGTCCAGCCGTTGTCCTTGTAGAGGACGCCGATTTCTCCGTCTACGGTGTAGTCGTACTCCTCCGGCGGGATAATGCTTCCGTCAGTGGTGTCCTTGACGTACTCGACATTGATGATGGGCCATTGGAGCAAGACGAGCTCTTGCGTCCCAGAGGCGACGTAGCGTTGTGTGTACTGCTGACGCCCGAGCTTCCGGCCTGTCATTCGCTCAATCCACGCCGAGGCGTAGTTGATGAGGTTCACGAGCATGGCGTCTCGCTGCTCATCCACGTCGTCCGGGGCGATGCCGAGCATGATTTTCACGTCCTCGAGGGTGGTGAGGGCGTTGTTGGCCAGCTTTGCGCTCATAGGTTCGTCACCTCCTGTCGGAAGGGAAAGAGGGCGGCTACTCGCCGCCCTCCTCGACCTTCTCGGTGTTCTTCTTGCCCTTGCCCGCGCTGCCGGTGTCCTTGGTCTCCGTCACCGGGGCCGCCTTCTTATTGCTCTCGGGGCGGGGCTGCTTATACACTCTGGACATAGCCGTCTCCCTCCTTACACCGGCTGCACGTTCTTGTCGCCGAGGGCGATGGCGCAGGTGGCGGTGCAGCTCGGGGAGGTTCCGCCGGTGCACTCCACGGCGACGGTGGCCTTGATGAACTGCTTGCAGCCCACGAGGTCAATGTCGATGTTGTGGAGCTCGCTGCCTGCGGGGTCGGCCTCGATGGTGACCGCGCCGGTGTCGTCGGTGGTCTTGCCGGGCACAACGAGCTTGTCGGCGACAGGGGTGTAGCTGCCGCCCTCGGTATCGCACTCGGTAAACGTCACCTTGACGGTGATGCCGGTGGGGGTGCCGGTGGCAGCGCCGAGGGAGACGCCCAGCACGGCAGAGAGGTAGCCCTCTCTGTCGATGGCGTCGCCGCTGGTGTAGGGCTGCACCTTCACGTTCTCAAGAAGTTCTCTTTTCATGCTGCTGTTCCTCCTTTGGTGTTATGCGCCTTCGCCTTACGCGATGGCGACATTCTTGACGACGATGAAGCTCTCCGCATGGCGGGCCGCGATGTCCACATACATGAGGGCGCGGGTGGCGGAGAGGTTCTCCTCGAAGGCGTTGTGCTGGACGCCGTTCTCATCCGTCCAAGAGCCGTCGAGGGTGGTGTAGGTCTCGAGGCCGAGCTGCTCGCCCACGAGGAGGTCGGCCCAGTTGCCGAAGATGATGGTGGTCTTGTTGCTGGCGGTCTCAATCTGGTTGGAGACCTTGTAGGGGAAGCCCAGCAGTTTGCCGCCGTTCATCTCCTCGCGGTAGATGTACTCGCCCGTGGTGGTCTTCATGTTCTTGAGGAAGCCCTCGACGAAGCTGTTGAACGTCCAGCCGAGGCCGAGGTCGTCCACGTTCTTCGCCAGTACCTTGGACACAAGCCACACGGGGAAGTCGGCGGTGATTTTGCCGTCTGCGCTGGCGAGCTCGGTGTTGTTCAGCGCGGTAGCGTCAACGGTCTCGACCTCCTTATTCTTGGCGATGCCGAGAGGCTGGAATTCGCCGCCGCTGCCGAACATACCGCCGTAGTCGAGGCCCAGCTCCATGCGACGGGTGAGGTCGTTGGCGAAAAGGGCGTCGGCGGAGTAGTTGGTGCTCATGAGCAGCTCGCGGGTCTGGGGCACAATGGCCTCGAGCCGCTTCGCGCTCATTTTGATGTTGCCGAAGGTGGGCTGGCTCTTGGCAATCTTGCGAGCCTCGCCGCCCCACGTCGCACGAGCGCCGGAGGTCATCTTGGGGATGTTGAGGTTGCCGTTCGCCATAGGCACCTTGCGAGCGCCGAGCTCGAAGATGACGGTCTTGGCGTACAGCATCTCGATAATCTCATCGAGGTAAATCTCCGGGATGAGGTAGCCGCCGGAGCTGGGGGAGGTGGCGGACATGGCCTTGAATTCGCGGGCCATAGCCTCATCGCCGTAGTTCTTCTTGGCGTAGTAGGCTGCGGCCTCGGGGTCGTGCCGGCCAAAGACGTCCAGGCACTTCACAGCGCGGGCGAGCTGCACGTCGGCGGGGATTTTCTTCTTCTCGACGGTGACGACTTTGCGGGGCAGATAGATGTCCGCGTACTTGCGCTGCGCGGGGGCTGCGGTGCGCTTCTTAGTCTGGCGGGTGGCGGTGGTCTTGGTGGCCTTGCCCTCCGCGACCTCCTCCTCGGACTTCTCCTCGGTCTCGGCGTCGTCGGCCTTGGCCTCCTCCTCGGCGGTAAGACCGTCAAGGATGGCGGCGGCCTCGGCGATGATTTCGTCGGGAGTAATCTCCTCGGGCACCTCCTCACCGGCCTCCTTGCGGGCCTTGCGTTTCTCGGCGGCAGCTTCGACGGCCTCCTCGATGACGCTCATGACGTCCATGCCCTCACCGGCGGTCTCCTCGGCGGGCGGAGTGTCTTCCTTCTCCTCGCCGAGGCACTCGGCGACGGCGGCCTTCACCATCTCCTTGAGGTCGTCTGCGCTCATCTTGAGAGACTTGCCGCTGGGAGTGTTTTTGTTGTTCATAGCCATTGTTGGTGTTCCTCCTTTAGAGTGTGATTTCAATGGTGGGTTGGGTCGGGGCTTTCTTGAGGCCCCGGATGGGATAACGCTTGCGCGACTTTGCTTTCTCGCCTTCGACCTCGGAAATGAGGGCGTCGAGGGTCTTGGCTGCCTTCTTCATCGTCTCGCTCGCCTCTTTGAGGGTCTTGAGGCGGGCAGAGCTGATTTTCCGGCCTTCCTTGACCTCTGCGGCTGCGTCCTCGGTGAGCTTCACGGCCCTGTCGGCGGTCTCTGCGGCCTTGTAGCCGATGACCGTCGCCTCGGGGTTCATGGCCCACGTCACGACGCTCACCTCCCAGAGCTTTACCTCCCGGAGGTGCCGGATGCCCGTTTCGTCGTAGTCGAATACGATGGGGTCGTACCCGATGGACAGCTCATTGAGGACGCCGTCTTTCAGCAGCACCTTGACGTCGCGCCCCATCGCGGTGTCGCTGATTTTGGCCTTGATGTAGAGGCCCTTGCTGTCCTCTCTGACTTCAAGTGGGCGTCCGATGGGGAGGAGGCTGTCGTTGTGTAGCGCGAGTATCTTAACTCGCTCAAATCCTTCGGCGATGGTCTTCGTGAAGGCTCCGGGCTCTACGATGTCGCCGCCGTCATCGACGTTGCCGAAGACGGAGCCGTAGCCGGAGAAGATGCCTTGCTCCTCGTCATAGTCGTCCACGTTGAAAAGCAGGGTTTTGTACTCGGTCTTCCGGCCCTGCTGCTTCGCCCCTCGGGCGAGGGATTTCTCCCATGCGGTAACTCCCGCCTTGGGAGAGTAATAATTCGGCGAGACGCGCAGGTTTGCCAGCGCGAGCTTCGCCGCTATTACCGGGTCTTCTGCGACGATGTTGGTCGCCGCATCCTTGGTGCCGTGTCTGGCGGCCTCAACGGCCATTCCAGCGGCCAAAGCCTCGGGGCGTATCTTTTCCCCTTCGAGGTCTACGCCGATGTTTCTGGCGGCCTCTGCGGCTTGCTGTGCGGTATATTCCATTGAGCTACCTCCTAAAAGTTCGGGGTGCATACGCACCGGCAGTTTATAACTTCGTCCGCCGGGCCGTCCGGGTCTCTGGGGAACCGTAGGCCGTTGGAGAATTTCGCGTCGATGGGTACGGTCTCTCCGTCCATGCGCCGGTGGTCGCGGCGGTAGTCCGGCGTGATGCTCATGTGGTGCCACGTCTTGGTCTGGGCTCCGGCGTTCACCATCATGTCGTACTGGCCCGTCGAGAGGCTTGTCATGGTCTCTTGCTGGGCGATGAGCCGGGCCCGCTTCTCATTGGTGTTCATTTCCTGCATGATGCTGTCCGCCATGACCTGTGTGCTGTCGCCGTTCTCGATGCCGTCGGCAACGATGCGGGCGATTGCATCCTTCGTGGTCTGGGTGACGTTGGTGACGCGCCTGCCGCCGCGCAGCTTCGCGGTGCTGATAAGCTCGGGGCGCTGTACACCTCGGAGCCCGTAGAGCTCTTGGGTCTGCTTCGCCCCGGCGGTGTACGCTTCTTTCCACAGCGGTTCAAAGACTTTGTTGAGAACGTCCGTCTCATTCGGCCAGTCGATGAGGCTCCCGACAAACTCGTCCATGAGGGCCTTCCGCTGCTCCTCCGTGAGCGCCTCCCATGCCTCCCGGTCTACCTGCCCGGTCTCGGTGATGTACCTCTTGAGGGCGTCCCACGCCGTCGAGGATGCCTTCTCGGTAGCACCGAGGGCGCTGCCGATGCGGCGGGCCTGCTCCCGAAAGTATTTCATGGTCGCAATCTCGAAGGCCGTGGTACTCTGCCGGGCCGCTGCGTCCTCGCTGCGGATGATGGCCCGGAGGCTGACACTCTTTTTCTGCTTGCCGCCGAAGGCCGTGATTTCAACAGCGTCCGGGTCGGCTGGCGGCTCCTCAACGTCGATTTCCTCCGCGCCGCCGGTCTCTGCGGTTGCGGGGTCTCCGTACTGCAGGTTCGCCATACTGCTGCTCACGCTGGCCGGGTCTTCGTTCGCCCTCATGTAGATGTCGGAGAAGGTCGTCTTGTAGACGTCCCCGCCCACCTCTGCCGGGGGCATATCGAGGAGCTCGCGGGCTTCGTCCTTGGTGAGGAGCCCGGCGTTCCATCCGTCGATGCCCTTCATCTTGTCGAATTCTTGGTTCCGGGGAACGATGTCGTCATAACGCCACAACAGCCCCTCTCCGAACATCGGGAGGAGCTGTTGATTGATGGCCTCCTCGCGCCGGCGAAGGCGCGGCATAAGGACGTTTTGCGCGTAGATGTATTGGGCTGCCTCTGAGGTGGCCCGGTTGCTGCTCTCGGTGATGCCCATGATTTCACGGGGGACGCCGAAATGCTCGAGTGTCGCGTTGCGGATGAAGGTTCTGCCATTCACCATGTCCATGTCCTTCATGCTCTCTGCGACCTTCTGGATGCTGATGTCGCCGCCGGTGGTGGCTATGCCGTGGCTCTTAAAGACGCCTTTGAACCGTTCCAGCCATTCAGCGCGGAACCGCTTGCGCTGTTCGTCACTGCTGCCGGGCATGGAGACGATGATGTTCGGGGTGGCGTCGTTGTAGAAGAACCGCTTTTGAAACTGCGCGGCGTATTCGTCGATTTCCACTTCGTCGGCGATGGCCTCCGCCTGCCCGAGGCCCCGAAGGAAGGGGTCGAGCGGGTTGATGTCCTTCATCACGAACATATCATCCACGCTGACTTCCATGATGCTGCCGCTGGTGGTCTTGACTGTGTAGTAGGGGTGCCCGAGGTACGGCGTCATCATCACCCAATGGGTCGGTACCGGCCAAAGCTCTGCCGGGCGGCCTGCGGGGTCTTTCTCGATGACGAAGTAGCCCTCGCCCTTGAGGAGGAGGTAAATCTCCTCGAGCCGCCACAAGGCTGCTGCCGAGAATTCGTGCAGGGGGTTCGGCTGCGCCCAAAAATTGAGGAAGCTGTGCCGGGTGATTTCGCTCTCCTCGCCGTCGCTGCCTACGACGTAGAGCTTGCCGGTGGCAAAGGAAAGGTCGGACGCGATGCGCTCCACCACGGAGAGGCGCGGGCTCTTGGAGAACATCTTAATCCAGTCGTAGGTGTTCCGCTCCGGCGGGCGCGTCCACCTCGGTATCATGGCATTTCCCTCGGCGCGGCTGAATTGGTCGCTGGGAAGCTGCCTCCGCCTGTTAAACAGGGGCATCGCGGTTCACCTCGCTCTCTGTTTGGTCTTTCATTGGTCTCCTCCTTAATCGCTCTCGAGGCTCCACGAGAGCATATTGTCCGCCGCCGTGGTGATGAGCATTGTCACGGCGTCCGGGGCGTCGTCGTGTTCGTTCGGCCCCCGGATGGTGTAACTGGTGAAATGGTCGTAGAACTTCTCGTAGTCGCTGCCGTGCGCGTAATCCTGCCGGAAGTGTACGCGCTGCTTTATCTGGCCGCTGGCCGTGAGGATGCGGGTCTCCTTGTTCGTGCTGGACGGCACCGCCTCGATGGCCGTGAAGCCCTTGGCCTTCTCGCGGATGCTCTTGGCGTACAGCCGCCCGCCTGCGTTGCTCTCGATGCGGAACCGCTGTACTTTCCAGTTGTCCAGCGCCCCGAGGGTGAGGGGCTCCGTTATCTCCGCTTGGTCTTGGGTGTATATCACGTCCACCACATAGATGTCGTTTCCGAAAAGGTAAGCCACAATCATGCAGTAGTAGTCCTCGCCGGTGTCTGCGACGTCTGCAACGGCTATCACGCCGTCCGGCGTCCTTCCCCGTATGTCTTCCATCTCGAAGTAGTTGAGGGCCTCTGCAGGGAACAGGAGGCCTTCTGCGGGCCTCGGGTCTTGCTGGTAGAGGCTCATGAAGACGTGGGGGTTGCTCTGCTTTGCAGACAGCAGCCGGGCGAGGCTGTGGCGCTCCGGCCAGAGGGCTTCGCCTTCGTGCCGGGGGTCTATGTCGGTGGGGTCGCCCTCCTTGATGGCTTGGAATTTGACGACTTCCCATTCTCCCGGCTCGCGCTTGAGGATGACGCCGGCGAGGTCGTCTTGGTGCCAGCGCGTAAGGGTGATGAGCTGGCGGCTGTCGTTGTGCAGGCGGGTGGTGGCGACGGTGTCGTACCAGTCTTGGATGCTCCGCCGCACCGTGGGGCTCCATGCGTCCTTCGGGTCTTTGTACGGGTCGTCGATGATGAGCACGTCGAGGGCGCGGCCCGTTAGGCCACCGCCTATGCCGACGGTGACGAGGCCGCCTTGCCGCCCTACTATCTCGAATTCGTCCGAGTTGCGGAGCCAAGAGCCGACGGCTGCGCGGATGTTCGCGGTGTTGAGGCGGGTCTCCGGGTAAAGCCCTGCGTATTCCCGGCTGTCGATGATGCGCTGCACGTCCCTGTTGAACTTCGATGCGAAGTCGTGGTTATAAGAGACAAGGCCCGCCCGGAGGTCTGGGTTGTCCCCGAGCATCTTGGCCGGGAGCCTGCGGCTGCACAGCTCGCTCTTTCCGTGCTGCGGCGGCATGAACACCATGAGCTTTTTAATCCTTCCGGCGGCAAAGGCGTCCAGCTTCGCCGCATAGCTGACGTGGTGCCAGTTTTCGATGTAGAGGGGGTTGGTGTACTTCGTGAAGTCGATGAGGCTCCGCCGGGCGAGCTCCATCTTCGCGGCGCGGGCGATTTCCCGTAGCTGCGCCTTGGTGTATAGCCTCTCGCGGGCGTCATTCTTCCTCATCGTCGTCACCTCCGTCCATGCTGGCGAGCTTGCGGAGGTCTGCGTCCGTCAGCTTCGACCAATCTATGCCGCCGTCCGCCGCGCCCTGCTGCCCGCTGCGGGCCGGGGTGCCGGTGGGCTGCAAGAAGCCCGCCTCCTCGAGGAGGTTGCCGCGCTCGAGCTTCGCGCCCTCCACAATGAGGCGGATGATGGCGTTGGCGTCGAGGTCTTCGACGTTCAGCCTGTCGAGGGCCTCGGTGGCCTTCTTCTGCATGAAATAGCCGGTCTTGCGCTGGCGCTTCCGGGCCTCCTTGAGGTCTTTGGCTGCCTCTGCTCGCTCTTGGCGCTCGAGGTCGTTGTCATAGGCTCGGGCCCGTTCTACCCATTCCCATCGGCTGCTCCACCTGTCCATGAGGTTCTTGCTCTTGCCTAACTTCCGCCCCACCTTGGCCGTACTGCGGCTTGAGCCCATATCGCGGTAGATGGAAAACGCCTCGAACGCCTGCGGGGTCTCTCCCTTTTGCCGTTCCCACGGGAGGGCGGCCTCGGGCTCCGGGCGTCTCTTTGGCATTCCCATCCCTCCCTTATCGCTTTATCGCGTATCTGTAAATGACATCCCCGTTCTCATCCTTCCCATCCGGCACAAGGACGCCGCCGTAGGCTCTGGCCGGGCTGGTGCCCTTCTTGGTGTCGTTCCAGTTGGAGCGCAGCCATTGGGCCATCGTGGTGTCGTACAGAAGGGCGCGGGCCTTGTTGCTGCCGGTGTTGTAGCCGCAGGCCCCCACCCAAGGGAAGTCGAAATACTTGTTGATGCTCTCCATCACGTCGGAGAAGGTGACGAAGCCCTTCTCGCGGGCGATGATGATGGCGTTCCCGATGTTGCCGGTCTGGCTGACGCCCCATTCCGGCGGGACGCCGCAGCAGTTGCAGGCGTCGTTGCATTCCCGGCAAAAAGCGTCGGAAACGTGGAAGCGCATCCCAAGGCTGTGCGTGAGCTCCCGCATCCTGTGGATGATGGGGGCCTTGATGGCCCGGTTCAGCCTCTTGTAGCCCTGCTGCTTGCTGTTCTCCATGTAGAACTGATGGATGTCGTACCCGAGCACCTCGCTCATCGCCGCGTATCTGGCCTTGAGCCTGTCGTCGGCCCGGCTCTCCATGCAGAAGAATTCGGTGGTAACGCTGTCCGCGCCCGCCTCCTTCGCCGCCCGGATGAGCGTTGGGTAGTCCTCGCTGCATCCGATGATGAAAGGCCGGAGCCGGAGCGTGACGTGGATGCCGATGTCGGCGAGCCTCTTGATGACTGCGAGCCGCTCTTGCGGCGACGGGACGCCGCGCTCAATCTTCCGGGCCTTCTCCGGGTCTGCGGTGATGATGCTGATTTTGACGTGCCAGTTGTGCGTGTGCCGGGCGAAAAGCTCCATGTAGCGGCTGTCCTCCGTCCACCACGCCGCCTTCGTCGAGAAGGATAGCGGGTAGTCGATTTTGTCAAAGTAGCGGAGGAGCTCGAGGGTGACGCCGTTCCGGCGCTCGTATTCGTCGAATTCGTCCGCGAGGCCGCCCCACTGCATGATGCGCCGGTCTTGGATGTACTTGAAGAATTGCACGTCCGTCTTGTTCGCCGCTGCGGTGTTGTTGACCGCCGCGTTTTCAAACAGAGCGATGACCTTCTCCGGGTTCACGCTGCGCGGCTGGCCGGTGAGGTAGCCTTTGGTGGTATGGCTTTTCTGGAAGAACGAGAAGCAGTAGAGGCAGTTATAGGAACACCGGCTGTATGTGTCCATGCTCATCGGCATGGAGCAGTCCGGGATTTCCATGCTCCACCGGGGGCTCGTATAGTTTTGCTTGAGCTTTTCCATCTGCCTCACCTCTTTCCGCGCTTTACCATGAGCACCTCGCCGGGGCGCTTGGGGTTCAGCTTGAGGATGTCCGGGTACTTGGCGACGAGCAGCTCCGCCACGCGGATGACGCCGCTCTTGTCCTTCCATGCGTCTTCGCATCCTCCCTTGGAGTAGTGCAGCGCGTCGCAGGCGAAACGGTCTAACCGTATGCAAGCCCCGTACTTTCGGATGATGCGGCAGCACAGCTCATAGTCCTCTTTCGTCTGGAGCTCCTCGCAGAAGGTGATGCCCGGCGTCGCCACCATGCCGATGAGGGTTCCGACGCAGATGGCCGCCTTCTTGTAGCCGCCCCGCATGAAATAGGCGTTGGCGACGGGGTAGAGGCCGAAACAGATGGTGCGGTTCTTCTGGGCCGTCGCAAAGCCGAGCTTGCACATCCGCTCAAACTTCTCGAGGGTGTCCAGCGGCACGAGCCCGAGGTCTTCCATGACGACCTGCTTGATGTCGTCGTCCATGAAGACGACGTTGGTGCCCTCCGGCACGTTCAAGAGGATGGTGTTTCTGTTCCCGGCTGCGGTGCTGGCCTCCCGGTACAAGAAGGTGCCGACGCGCTCGTTCAAACCGCTGCGCGTGTATGCGTCCCGGTCTTCCTCCGTCTGGACGCTCAAGATGCGCCGCTCCTTGGGAAAGCCGAGGCTATCGAGGTAATCGAGCGTCCGGGAGGCTTCCGGCCTCTTGTAGCTCGCAATTCCCACATAAAAGTCCATGCCTCACTCCTCCATTCTGATGACGGTGGTTTTCTTCCCGGCCTTGGCGGTGGCGTCGTAGCCCATGCGGTCTATCCACCTCTGGGCGTCCCGGCTGCTGCGGAAAGTGAGCGTCACTACCCACGAGGCCCCGAGGAAGTCCGGGTCTTCGTCTTCTTCGTCCTCCTCATCGTCATGCCATGCTGCCGGGTCTTCGACGTCGTCGTTTTTGGCGAGGATGAGGGCGATTTCCTGCCCGGTGAAGCCCGTGACCTTCGCCTCCTCGAGCTCGTACTCTTGGAAGATTTCTTCCAGCCGGGAATAGTCCCACTGGCCCTTGATTTTGTTGAGGGCCACGTTGAGGAGCTTTTCTTCCTTCTCATCAAGGTCTACCACGCTGACCTCTGCGCTGGTGTAGCCGAGGTGCTGCAACACGGCGAGGCGCTGGTGGCCGCCTACGATGTGGCCGGTGCGCTCATTCCAGACGATGGGCTCGACGTTTCCGAACGTCTCTATGCTGTTCTTGAGCCTCTCGAACTCCGGCATATCCGGGGTGAGGGCGACGCGGGGGTTATAGTCGGCGGGTATCAGCCGCGAAAATTCAATTTCTTGTATCTTCATAGCTGTCGCCCTCCATGTGTATCACGAGGTTCCGGCCTCCCCTCGGGAAGCCCCTCTCGATGCCCTCGCCCTCGAGCCACTCCTCTGCGGCCTGCCGGGTCGGGAAGGAGAGGTAGATGCTGAATTCCCCGTCGTCCTCCTCGGTGTCGTCGCCGTCGTCGTCTTCCTCCGGCTCCGGGTCATCTTGGTAGAGGTCTGTGGGGTCTTCGTCCTCACCTCCGAAAAGGGTCTTGAGCTCCCCGTCGGAGTAGCCGGTTGCGAAGATGTCCTCTGCGCTGAATTCCTCGAACAGGTCTTGCAGTTTTTCGTAGTCCCACTGACCTTCGATGCGGTTCAGTGCGACGTTGAGCAGCTTTTCCTGCTTTTCGTCGAGGTCTACGACTGCCGCCTCTGCCTCCGTGTGGCCGAGGTCGAGCAGGACGTTGTACCTCTGGTGCCCGCCGACGAGGTTGCCCGTCCGAAGGTTCACGACGAGCGGCTCCACGAGGCTCCACCGGCTGATAGATGCCTTGAGCGCCTCGTATTCCTTTTCACCGGGCTTGAGCTGCCGCCTTGGGTTGTAGGCCGCCGGTTTCACGTCTGCGAGCTTGATGCGCTTGATGTTCACGCCGCTTTCCTCCTTTCTGGCATGAAAAAAGGCCGCCCCGGTTTCCCGTGACGGCCTTGGTGCCCTTTGCTGCTGCGGCTATCCGCAATTTCGCATTGTAGGTATTATAGCACAGGCAAAATTCACACGCAAGGTTCGCAAATTCGCGGCTGAAATTCACATTGACGCCTGCGAGCCGTAGAGGAGAACCGCGACGGCCCGCACCAGCCTTCCACGCTGCTTCCAGAGCTGCGTGTTGCCGCATTTGAGGTCAGCGGCGATGTCGTCGTCCTCGAGCCCGTCGATGTACTTGGCCTCGACGGCGGGGTAGAAGGGGTCGTCCTCGATATGGGCGAGCGCCTTCTCGAGCGTCTCTATCTCGTACTCATCCGCCGCTATGGTGGCCTCGAGGTCTTTGATGATGGCCTCGAGCATCTCCTCCGGGGTGAGCCGGTAGCCGGTGCGGCTGAACCGCACAATGCTCTTGCTCCGCTCCGGGGCCCCGTGGGTCTTGATTTGCTCGAGCTTCTCCTTGTCATCCTCGACCTTCTGGCGCAGGACGGGCAGGGCATAGAGCCTGCGCTCGGTGGCCTTGTAGGCGTCCTTTGCGATGCTCATGCCCTGTGCCCGGCCTGCGTTCACGGCCTTCTGGATGATGGCGTCAAAGTCCGGCCAGTTGTTCTTCCCCATGTTGACCGCCTCCTTTTCGTATGGGGTGGCCCCTCTCAAAGAGGCGGCCTGCTGTTATTCTTCGTCCGGGAAGGGGTAGTCGTCGTCATACCCTCCGGGGGCGTTGTCCCGGCGCGGGCCCCCGAGGAATTGCACGTCGTCCGCGATGCACTCGGAGACCGTGCGCTTGTTTCCATCCTTGTCCTCGTAGCTGCGGTTGTGCCAGCTCCCGATGACCGCCGCCTGCCGTCCCTTGGTGAGGTAGCGGCAACACAGGTCTGCGGTGTTCCTCCACGCGATGACCGTGATGTAGTCGGTGACGCGGTTGCCGTCCTTGTCCTTGTGGTCGCGCTCGACGGCGAGTGTGAAGCTGCAAGTCGTCACGCCGCTGCGGGTGGTGCGCCGCTCGGGGTCTCGGGTGAGGTTCCCGATGAGGATTACTCTATTCATGCTGGTACTCCTTCTCGATGAGCTCGGCGAGGCGCTTTCTGACCTGCTGCAGGGTGAGGAGCTTCTTCCGGGCCTGCTTCGTGGCCGTCGGCATCATGGCCGCGAGGCCGGGGGACAGTGCATTGATGACCGCCGTGGAGCCCTCCGGGGGATTGGCGGCCCGCTCTGCTGCTGCGATTTCGACGTCGAGGTCGGCCAGCAGCTTCGCGTCGCTGATTTGGGTGGGCAGGATGGCGGGCGGCGTCTGCTGCCGCCCTGCGAAAATTCCGCGCTTCTTCTTCATGGTCTTGGTCTCCTTTCATCCGACGTATTCTTTCGGTGGGGTCTCGTACTCCTCGCCGATTTTCTTCCAAAGATGGAGGCAGTACGGGTGCCTGTTGACGTACTCGCTGCGGGGCGGGTGGAACTGGACGACGCACTCCTCCTCTCCCCAGAAGATGTCCTTCACCATGCACATCTCCTCCCATGTGGGGCACCGGCGGGCTAGGCTGACGCTGACGTGCTCCCAGCCGCCTCCCCACGAGGCGATGACGGCGATGGCTGTGGGCTTGTAGCACGGGTGGTTGATATAGGCCGCGAAGCCGTCCTCTCCGCTGCTGACGATGCGGAGCCGGTAGTTGTTCTTAATTTCGGAAATTGGTCTCATAGCACCATCCTCTCAAAAAAGCGATAGATTTTTCCCGTATGCCATCTTCCCGTTTTGGCAGGGCACGTCCCCCTCTTTCTTGTAAAAAGGCCATCCGCTGCAAAGTACGGAGCCGTCGCTCATCTCTCCGTGCTTCCTGTCGCAGTCGTGGCACGAAGGCGGGCGCGTCCATGTCCGAGGCTTGAAGTGGGGGCAGGCCGTTGTGTCGGGGTATGCCCGGGTCTTCGTTCCGCTGCGCGGGAGGGCGCATATCGCCCCTTTCTTTTCATCAAAACCGAGAAACGGCGTTCTGTAAAACTTGCTTCCCGGTATAGGTTCCCAGGGCCCGAAGATGTGCCCGTCGAAATCCCCGAAAAATTCGCATTCTCCGCAGGTGTTCATCGCCCGTTCCCCCCCAGCTCTCAAATAAGCCCGTGAAACATGGCGCTTTTGACGTCTATGAAGCTGGTAAGCTCATACTTCTGCAGGGCCTTGATTTGCTCCTCCGTCTGGTACTGCGTCTCGTAGTGCCTTTCGATGACCTCGCAATCCTCGATGCGGGCAACGGTGGGGAAAGGGTAGCCGCACGGGATAAGGCGTCCGGCCTTGTGGTCTACGCCGCAGACCGTCCACGTCTCGCCTGTGGGGCGATGGAGAATAACGTCACTTGGCATGATTATCTGTCTCATGGCTTTTCCTTTCTACGCAGCGAGGGCAGAGGCACCGGCGTCCGCCGCCGGAAATTATCCATCCGTCCCTCATCGCCTGCTTTTGGACTTGGATTTTGCTTCCGCTGTCGAGAAAATCCTCACGGTATGTTGAAGAACACTCGTCACAGTCGATTTCGATGACGACATACTTCTTGACGCTCATGGTCTCCCTCTCAATCGAGCAGCAGCAGAACGCCGTTCCGGCCCAGCGGTACTTTGTAGGCCTCGAGCTCCTCCGGGGTGACGTACTTGTGGCCGAAGTGCGTCTTCATGTCACGCCAGACGTCCCACGGGACGCGGAAGACGTCTCCGCTGCCGAAGCCGGCGACGACGAAGCACATGGCCCCGGCGGCGAGGTGGTCGTCCAGCCGGGCGGCCTGCTCTCGGGTGACGCGGCTCTGCTCCATCTGGGCCGAGTGTGTGTACTTGGCCTCGAAGACGACGGCCCTGCCTCCCTTGAGGGTGCCCTTGTAATCCGGCTGCGCGGCCTTCTCGTAGTACGCGATGAATTTCCCGTTGCCGAGGTCTTTGGTGGGCCGCATGGGCTCTGGCGTCTTCTCGACTACGGCCTCGCCCCTCTGCTCGTAGTAGCGGAGGGAGAGGTCGATGTACTCCTCGAAGTGCTTGCCCTGCGCCCGGCTCACGGCCCCTTGGTACTGCTTCATCGGGTCTTTCTTGTGGGATGTCGGTCTGTGCGTTCTCTGCATGGTCTCTCTCCTTCGTTTGGCTTCTCCGTTGTGTATCCGCCCCGCATGGCGAGCTGGTGCTCCCGCACGAGCTTGTCGATGACGCGCCCGATGCTGTTGTAGCCGGCCATATCCGCGAGGTGGCGCAGGTGGTAGTAGCTCTGGGCCGTCACGACGACGGTGATGCGCTTGGTTCCTTTCCTCACAGCGGCTTTCCTCCTTCCTTCCAGTATTCGACGAAGTAGGTGTAGCTTTTGGAGGTTCCGCGCTTCTCCTTGGCCTGCCGGACGGCGTAACCGTTCCGGGCAAGTATCGTGACGAGGGTATCGCGGTCTGCGGCTGAAACACAGTCGATTTTCCTTCGCTCATCCACTGTTGTCGCCTCCTATCATGCCGGGCGGGTGCTCCCGGAGGATGTCGTCGCCCCAGATAGGCTTGAGGCTGTCCTTCATGAAGACCGCCGTGCCCGCCTCGCGGGCCTTCTTAACGATAGCCTCCACCCATTCCCGCTTCGGCTGCTGCTTCCTGCTTCCGGGGCCCGTCATGGCTCCGATGATTACCCATCCGACGCGCTCGAAGGGGTTTTCGCCGCCGGTGGCCTCGGTGTCGAAGGGCTCCAAAAGGGGCTCGACGCTCACGAAGGTGTTTGCCTTGTCCCAAAAGAAGAAAGGCATATCCGGGCCGGTGATGGTGGTTCCGTACCAGAAGTTCGGCTCCGTGGGGAGCTTCCCGGCGCTGGCGAGGTCGCAATACCGCTGCGGGTTCTTGGTGAGGAACAGGTAGGTGTGCCTCGGGGCCCGGCGGCAAGCGTCAAAGACCTGCTCTATCCAGTCGTCCGGCACCCAGCGCCCGAACAGGTCTGCCATGCTGCCGACGAAGATGGCGGCGGGGGTGAGGCGCTTCTCCGGGTATGTGAGCGTGTACTTGTGGAGCGTAGGGGCGAAGTTCTTGGGGTAAGGCGTCGAGCGCCGGTAATTTCCCTGCCAGTCCTTGAGCTCCGTGGGCTTCTCGACGACGTAGCAGTCCACTCCTTCGTTGATAAACGCCGTGATGCCGCTCTCATCTGGGAATTCGTCAATCTTGGGGCCGAACCGCGTTGCGATGCGCCGGGCGTAGCAGTAGGGGCAATCGTGCCGGCAGCCGGTGACAGGGTTCCATGTGTGGCTGCACCACTCAATTTTCGTCTTGTGGATGTTCATGCTGGGCCTCCTTCGCTGTTTCCGGGAAGTGCGCCGCCTGCCCGACGTACTGCCGGGCAAAGGCGCTGACGTACTGGCGGCGTTCCTCCTTGGAGGTAAAGGCTGCGGGTATCTTCTCGCGGGTGAAGCTGTCCATGAACCGCTTTGCCCGCTTCTTCAAAATCCGCCTGTTCATAAGGCGTCCTTGACGATGTCCGCAAGGTGTTCGAGCTTCTCCGTCTCCGCGTCTTCGTTTTTGCCGAAGATGACGGCGAGCTGGTTGAGCATGATGGACACGTCGGCCCGCTCCTCCGCGATGCTCTCGACAATGTCGTCGTAGTCCCCTTGGTTGAAGTCTTCGTGCCGGATGTACTTGAGGAGGGCTTTGGTGAGCTCGCTCATCTCCTCGATGGCGACGAGGATTTGGGCCCGCTCGCCGAACTTCTGCACCGCCGCCTTATAGAGCTCCTCCTCGCTCACCTCAATGGTGCTTTCGTCGTTCCCGTCCAGAGATACCGAGATGTCGGATTTCAGATACAAAGCCGGGCGGACGCCGTAGGAGCCGTTGTACGCGCTGTAGGAGCCGAGCGTCCCGTCCGAGTGCACGACGCGGACGAGGGAGGGGTAGCCTGCCCGCTCGGTGGAGTACGGCGTCGCCAGCCACCACCAGCCTTCGTCGCCGAGGGGCGGGAGGATGTCGCGGTGCTGCCGGTATTCCTCCTCGGTGAGCAGGCCCACCTTCGCCTTGACGTTCCCGTAGTCCTTGAGGCCGTCGTTGCTGGTGAGGTCGATGAACTGTTCCGCGACGGCCCCTTCTCCGAAGGCGTCCTCGAGCCTCTCGAGGAATTCCCCGTTGAGGTAGGCGAGCAGGGTGCTGACGCCTAGGTCGTTGCGGTTCTTCTCATCGAAGGCCCGGCGCTCGACGATGCCGGTGGAAACGATGTGTGTGACGATGGGTAGCCCTTGGCTGCTGTTGGTGTGACCCAGCACGAGCCACTGGATGCCCGCGCCGTAGAAGGTCTGCCCGCGTTTGAGGGTTTTGAGCTTCGCTTTCATTTCGTGTTACCTCCCGTTTTTGGTTTCTTGGTTTCCGGCTCGGCGACGCAGTTGCACCGCTCTGGCCCGTTGAGGCAGGGGTTCTTGCAGTTACCGTTCCGCTTGTAGCCGCAGTCGGCGCAGCAGAAATTCCCGTGCCGCCTGTCGCAGTTGAAGATTTTGCACATTCTCGGGGTAGTCTTGCTCATACAGCCGCCTCCCCGTAGGGGTCTGGTAGGCTCCAATCCCACGTCGCCCCGGTTTTCTCGTAGGTCTTGCGGAAATGGTTCCGAAGGCCGTCCCCCTCGAAGAAGAAGTAGTCCTCCGGGAGGGTTCTCCCGACACCTTCTGCGCCGCGCTGCTCTGCCTGCCACCTCTCGAGGACGTCTCTGGCGAGCGCCTCGAGCTCCGGCGTGACCGGCGAGCTCTCGTAGTAGGCAAACTGCCACGGCGTAGTGAGCACCTCCGCGAGGGTCTCCCCGTATGTACCAGCGTCCAGCCGGTTGAGGGCGCACCATGCGACGGCTGCTTTCTCTGCGTCGCTGGGGACACCTCTGGCCTCCGCCCAGATGGTCTTCGCCAGCATTTCGACGTCCCTCTCGGTGTAGAGGGGCTCCGGCGTGACCGCAGGAGGCGCCACAGAGGACACAGGAGGGCTTGTGACGTTGGGGCGGTATGTTTCCCCCTCCGGGGCGGCAGAGGACAGCCCGGGGAGGTCAAGGCCCGCAGAGGAGTACTCTGGCAGGGTGAGCAATCCTGCCGAAAACACAATCGCCACCAGCAGCATAGCCAGTGTGACCGCGTCCTTCACCTTGCTCATTCGTAATCATCCCTTTCGTAGCGGGCCTCAAGAGCCCTTCTTTCTCGCTCCTCGAGGAGCTTCGCTTCCGCGTCCTCTCCGCCGACCAGGGCGAGGAGGTCTCTGGGCTCCGCAAGTCGCCGGTAAAGAGCCTGCCGCTCCTCGTACCGCCGGTTCACTCCCTCGATGAGGCTGCGGGTTCCGTCGTCGAGCCCGGCGCTGACCGCCTCGATTTTCTGGCGGAGGCTTCCGGGTAGCATCGCCTTCCGGCGCTGCCGTTCGACCTTGTCTTCGTATGCCTGCATGAACGCCACTCTGTCGAGGCCCGCCTTTGCGGCGTGGCCCCGTGCGTATGCGACGTGCATGGCGTAAAGCTGCCCGTATCCGATGCTGTCCACCGCCTCGGCAATAGTCCTCGGGAGGGCCCGGTAGATGTCCCCGTGGTTGTACTCTCCCTCGGTGTCGAGGTACTTGGAGACGACCTCCCACGCTTCGTCCGGCGGTATGATGTCCGGGTGGGCGATGCGTGTCATAATCTCGCGTATCTCCGCGATGGACGGCGGCCACTTCGACGTGCTGATATGCTCCTTGACCGCAAGGGCAACGAGCCCGGCGTCGTCCTCGGAAAACATATCGGCCCAGATGGCTACCATCGAGCGGATATGCTTTTCGTCCCGGAACTTGTCGAAGTTCGGGTAGGCCGTCGTGATAATTCCGATGACCTTGATGGTCTCCTCCCGCGTCAATATCCGTCGCCTCCTTCTTCGCCGAGCATGGCCTCAAGGACGCCGAGGGTGTCCGGCCTGCCGCCGGGCCCCCGTGGGGGCGGCGGGGGAGGATAGTCCTCCGGCCCGTCGTACTGGTTCTCCCACGACTTGCTATTCAGCCATGACGCAGGGTGCGGGGTGTATCTGGTTTCCCGGAAGCGGGTGTCACACCGCTTGGCCGTCTCGACGGCGGCGACGATAGTGTCTGTGAGCTCCTCACTCGGTTCTATCTTCGCCCATGCCTTTTCGGCGTCGCCGATGCTGACCTTCCGGGGGTATATAGCCCAGAAGCGATTGAAGCGGGCCTCTTGGGTCTTGGACAGGGTGGACGGTTTACGCCTGCGGGGTCTGGGCGGCTCCTCCTCGCTAAAATCCGGGTCTACGCCGGGCGATTCGGGTGGCTGGCCCACATCATCCCCCGAAGGGGGGTAAGGGGGGTTATCCTCCTCATCCTCTTGCTTGTCCTTTCCTAATCCTTTATCCCTTCCTTTATCCTTTATGGCTTCGGGTTTGCTTCCGGGTTGCTTCGAGTTGCTTCCGTTTTGCTTGCTGTTTGCTTCGCGCTTGCTTTTGCCTCCCTTGCGGCCTGCTTCCGCTCTCGCCTTGCTCCTGTCAAGCACAGGCTTAACAAAGGCGAAGCAGCTCTTTGGGACGCCGGAGATGGTAGGCTCCGTGTCGTTGAGCGCGTACTCTATGAGCGCGTCGTAGAAGGCGAGGCGCTGTTCGTCGTCCAGCTCTTTCGCCCCTTCGTAGTAGCTGCGGAAGAACATGAAGCCTTCGCGTGCTTCATCCGGCACTTGGGTTCACCTCCTTTGGAGGAAGGGGGAGGCGGGCCTCCCCTCATTCCATAGACACGCTGCTGCCGTTCTCTCCGCCCTGCACGATGATGTTCTGCGGGAACCGCGCCTTCATGGTGGGGTCGTGGCTGATTGCGAGAATTCTCATTCCGGGGTTGCGGGCTGCCATATTGGCGAGGGCGTCCGCGTATGCCTCGGTGCCGTCGGCGTCGAGGAAGGGCGGTTCGTCGATGAACAGCATTCCGAGCTGTACGCCTGCCCGGCGGGCCTTGACGTCTGCGAGGCCGAGCGTGACGGCCAGCGCGATTTTGACCTTCTCGCCGCCGCTGTGGCTCTGGTAGGGCCTGCTGCCGCCGGTGATGCTGTTTATCCACACCTCGAGGCTGTTCACGATTTTCTGGGTGCTCTTTTGCTCCTTCTCGGTGCGGATGTCAACCGCCATGCGCCCGCCCGTCATGGCCGCGAGGATGTCGTTTGCCCGGTGCATAATCTCGGGGACGACGCCTCGGATTATCATGTACTGGATGCCGTCGAGCCCGAACGCCTGCACGAGCGTCTGGTAGTCGTTGAGGGCTCTGGCGATGGCCGTGATGTCCTTGCGGTACTCCCCGGCCTGCTCCTCTGCCTCGGCAATGGCGTCGAGCTTCGTTCTGGTGCCGCCCTTGCTGGCCGAGAGGGCGTTGACGGTTTCCGTGAGCTCCCGGCGGCGGGCCGTGAGGGCCGCCAGTGTGCAGCCGCCCGTTTCTGCTGGTATCTTGCTGCGGATGGCCGCCGCCTCGACGATGGCCGTCGCCTGTTTCTGCTTGAGCTGCTCGATGTCTGCCTCGAGAGAGGACACCTGCGGACGCAGGGCGTCCGATGTGGCCGATGCCGCCCTACACTGGGGTAAAGTGTCGGCCAGCGCCTTCTTCGCGTTTAAGGACGCTCTGGCGGCCTCTGCGCGAGTGTGGGCTTCGCGGTACTGCGGGAGGGCTGCGTTTGCCTCCTCGATGGCCTTCGTGGTCTCGCGGATGCGGGCCTCCTCGGTCTCGATGGTCTTGGTGAGCTCCTCGACGAGCGTTTCCGCTGCCGCAAGCTTTGGAGCGAGGCCGGCGAGCTGCCGGTGCCCGGCTTCCTCCGCCGCAATCTCCTCGAGCTCCGCTGCCGGGTCTCCGATGGCCGTATATGCGGCCTTCGCCTGCTGGAAGGCGGCGGTGAGCTGCTCGTACTCGGTCTTTGCCGCAGTGCGGTACCCGTTGAGCCCCTCCCGGAGCGTTTCGAGGCTGTCCTTTGCCGCAACGGCGTCTTTGAGGAAATTGCAGGTCGCGTTCTCCGGGGCCGGGCATCCGCTGTCTTCGAGCAGGGCCGCCCGTTTGGCGTAGTAGGCGATGCGCTCCTCCCGGCGGGAGATTTCCGCCTTGACCTCTGCGAGCTGGGCGTCTCTGGCCGCCTTTGCCTCGAGCACGGCTTTGTGGGCCTGCTGGAAGCTGCGGAGCCGGGCCTCTGCGTCCGCCCTCCGGGTGCCGAGGGCCTCGATGGCTCCCTGTGCCTGCCGGATGTCCTCACCCTTGGCGATGATGGCCTCTGCCTCCGCGATGGTCTGCCGGGCGCTTTGGATGGCGCGGTCTGCGGTGATGAGGGTTTTCTCCTTGTCGGCGATGCTCTGGATGCAGGCCCTCATCTTCTCTTCATCCGGGGCCGCCGCCTCGATGACGGCGCGGGCCTGCTCGACGGCTGCTGCCGCTTCCTCTGCTGCCGGAGCGGCTGCGGCGAGCGTCTCTGCGTTGGAGAGCTGCGCCTTTACTGCGGCGAGCCGGTTGCCCTTGTCGGTAATGTCGGCCCCCGTGGCCGATGCTTCTTGCTCCTTGGCCTCCGCCTGCTTGGTGAGTTCCTCTCGCATGGCCTCGCTGCGCTGCGCGGCGGCGATGGCCGTCTCGAGGGTCTCTGCCTCTTTCTGTGCGGCGGAGATTTTGTCGTCGTACTGCCCGAGCTCAGCTTCGAGCTCTGCCTTCGCGGCGATTTGCTCCTCGAGGACGGAGAGGCGCTCGCGGGTAGCGGCAATCTTCCGGCGCTGCTCGCTGGCCCCGTCCTTGGCAAGGCCTTCGAGCCGGCCATAGATGTCCAGCCCGAGGAGGGCCGAGAGAACTTCCATGCGCCTGTCGCTGCTGGCCTCGAGGAATAGGCCGTAGGCGTCCTGCCGGATGAGCGCCACGGAGCAGAAGGTGTTGCAGTCCATTCCGAGGACGCGCTCGATGCGGGCCTGCGTCAGCTTCATGGTGGTGTCGCTTTCGTCCAGCCATTCGCCGGTCTCGGGGTTGCGCCGGTGGATGGCGAGTGTGCCGCGCCCGCTCTTGGTTCTGGTGCGGATGACGCGATAGGTCTCCGCCCCCATGCCGAAGGTGAAGGTGATGGCCCCACTCTTGGTGCCGTCCCGCACCCAGCCGCCGATGTCTTCCTTTCGGGTCTGCTCATAGAGGCAGTCGGCGATGGCATCCATAAAGAGGCTGCTCTTTCCGACGCCGTTCTGCCCGTTCACCATAGCCATGTGAACGTCCGAAAAGTCGAATTCCGCCTCGGTGTAGCTGCGGTAGTTCTTGACCTCGATGGAGATGGGGGCGAAGTTGCCGGTGCGCTTGTCGGCGTCCCTGCCGTCGTCTGCCTTCTTGATGAGCGGGGCAGCGAGCTCCATGAGCCGGGCCGCCTCCTCCGGCGTGACCTCGAGCTTCTTGAGGTAGCGTTCGAGGGCCTCTGTGGAGCCTTCGTGCTCCGTGACCTCGCTTTCGCCGGCGACGTCTTCGACGTCCTCCGGGAGCACCTCTGCGACATAGAACGCGCCCGCCGCCAGCAGTTTCTTTTGCAGGTCGGCTTTGTTGAGGGCCTTTTCCTGCTCTGCGGTGCAGTTGTAGCGGACGCGGACGATGGCGTCCTTGAGCGGCTCCGGCGCTTCCGGGAGTTCTCCGCTGGCCGTGAAGGCGGTGACGTCCTCCGGCCCCATGCGGTAGGTGTAGTGCTGACGCTCCGGCGTCTGGTCGAACTTTGTCTCAACTGCGGTGCCGGGTTCTCCGACGGGGGAGGTGTAAATCCGATGGAGCCAGAAGCCGTGCTTGACACCTTCGTCGTTGAAGTTGAGCTGATTGGGGCTGCCGCAGTAATAGGCCGGGGTATTGCACGGGAGTTTCTGCGGGCGGTGGATATGTCCGAAACAGGCGAGGTCTACGCCGGTGCTGTCGATGGTCGAAGGGAGTATGACAACGTCCTGCCCCGCGAGGAAGGTGCTGCCGTTGTCGGCCTCGCTGCCGGCGACGGTGTAATGGGCCACGAGGATGCTCGGGATGCTCTTGTCGAGCTCCGTAGAAAGCCCGAGCAGAACGTCGTTGATGAGCGCGGTAGCGTTGCGGTTCTCGGTCTCCTTGTCCGCTCCGGGGCAGAACAGCCGCAGGCGGCCTTTGTCGAAGCCGGGGAGGGCCAAAATCTGAACCGGCCCGGCGCTGGTGGTGAGTTTCTCGACGCCCGGCGCGGTGTAGATGTGGAGGTTCTTTTCGTCCTTGGTGATTTCCCGCACAGTCTCGAAGGCGCGGGGATTGTCGTGGTTCTCGGTGCCGAACAGCAGGACGACGTGCTCGCTGCTGCGGCACAGAGGTCGGATGAATTCGGTGATGGCGTCGTTCACGTCGTCGAGGGCGGTGTCGGCCCAGACGCGGGAGCGGTTGAATAGGTCTCCGGCGATGATGGTGACGTTCGGCGTCTCCGTCGCGGCCCGCTGCGCGATGTACTTCATGCAGGCGATGGTGTCCTGTCTGCGGGCGTTTTTACCGTCCCGAACCGGCCCCGTAAGGTCTCCGAGGTGGATGTCGGCGGTGTGCAAAATCTTCATGTAAATCCCCCTTTAGCGAATGGTCATAGAGAGGTTGTAGATATACTGGCCGCATCTGACGCAGCGGTCTTTCTTCCTCCAAAATCCAAGTTTTTTCATTCCCCGGACGCTGCCGGTGTGGTGGATAGACGGATGGCGGTCTTTCTGTGCTTGGGTGAGGCGTTCGTACTTCATGACGGGGCTCCCTTCTTTTCGGAGGCGACGGTGAGGGCCACGGCGAGCTCATTGAGCATATCTCTGATGGCCTCGGCGTCCTCGACGAGCTCGCGGGCCGTGGCCGGGACACCGTTCTTCCCGCGCCCCTCAATCCAGAGCTCAACGTGCTCATCTACGTCGAAGCCGTCGGCGTACTCACGGACGTTCTTGACGAAATTCCCCTTCTGAACGCCGAAGATGAAGTCTTCTCCGGCGGGTGAATACTTTTCGAGCTCCACATAGTCTTCCTCCGGGTCATCGTGGACGCGCCAGTCGAGCGCCTCGCATACGGCGATGTGCTGCTCCGTCATGCTTATCGGCCTCCTCTCGCGGCCTTCTCCGCCTTCTGGCAGCGGGTGCAGAGGCAGCGTCCGAACTTGCGCTCGCTGTACCCTTTGATGTTCTCGGGCGTCCAGATGCGTCCGTCCTTTGCTCTGGTCTCGACGATTTGCTCTCCGCAGTCGTCGCAGAAGATGGCGTCCGGGTCATCGAAGTCCGGGGCGTCGTCCGGCTCCTCCGGCATACCTCCGGCCTCGTAGCCGCCGTCGGCTCCGTCGTCCGGGATGACTTCTGCCGTCGTCTGGGCCGCCGGGAGGGCTGCTCTCGGTGCTCCCGCTCCCTCGAACAGCATCCCCATCGACTGCAAGTAGTTGGAGGCGACGGCCTCCTTGATTTCCGGGGCGTCGAGGTTGGGGACGACGTGCGCGATGATGAAGGGTTTGCGAAGCTCCGGGAGGGAGTAGGTCGCCGCGAGGCCGAGGGCTGCGCGGAGTGCCCGCATGAATGCCTTGCTTTCTGCCATCGCCGTCCGATGTGGGAGGAACCGCTTGTATTGGGCCTCCGTCATGCTCTCCTTTTCGGCTGCACAGTCGATTTCCTTCGTCGCCTTCATGAGGCGGAAGCCGCCGGAAGGCTCCGGGACGCGGATGGTAACGGTGACGGCAACGTCGTAGCGGGCCGGGCAGGTGCCGCAGGCTTTGGGCTTCCCGACGGCGCGGGCCATGTCTACGCACCTCTTGCAGCCGTCCGTCATGCCGCTCTCGGTCTCGACGATGCTGATGTTGGCCGCTGCGGCCAGCTTCATGCCGCCGACCTTGGTGATGGCGTACTTGCCGCTGCTCTTTTCTCGGTAGATGTCCTTGCTGTTCTCCGGGTCTGCCACGTCGAGCTGAACCTTGTTCACGATGATGCGCTGCAGGTTGCTCATGACCTGCATGGTGGTGACTGGGATGAGGACGTTGAACTTGTCCGGGGGATATTCATTGAGCTGGACAATGGTGCCAGTGATGTTGTTGTTCATGGTGGTCTCCTTCCTTGACACACGGCTTTCGCCGTGCTATACTGACCGTAGTTTCATTTCACAAGGGCCGTTTCCGTTGCAGCGGGGCGGCTCTTTTCCGTCTCTCGGCTCATCGCCCAGAGAAGCATATCGGTAATAGTCTCCTCGAGGGAGCGCAGAAACGCGAGTGCGGTGTCGAAGTCTGCGCGTTCCATGTGGTCTACAATTCCGTCGTCGGCAATGCTTTCGAGCTTGTCGGCGATTTCTTTTGCCTTCTGGAGCCTCTGGCTGACGCGAAGGGCGGCCCACGGAAGGTCGCGGTCTACTGCCCGCTTGCCGGTCTTCTTTCCGACGGGGCAGCTCGCGCAGTAGCGGAGCATGATGTCGGGCCTCTGGTAGCCCTCCGCATATCGGATGATGTCGTCCGGGGAGACAGGTACGTCGCCTCGCTCATGCCGCCCTATGGTCTCGGGCGAGTAGTTGAGCTTGATGGCCGCCGTGTCTCGTGACGCATATCCGGCCTGCAAACGTGCATCGCGGAGATAACTTTGGGTAGCGGATGCTGCGGTTGTTGCCACGCTGTTTCCCTCCTTTCTGGGGTATAATTGGGTTGAGCTTGAGGGAGGGCCCTCAACAGCCATAGCGCCCGAGGGGCGTCACGGTGGCGGTTGCCATCCAGTCCTCGACGGTGCTGCCGGTGTCCGTTCGGATTGTCCAGTGCGTGTTGTGCGCCGTCTTGAACGTGCCGGAGAAATGCCGGAGGAGGTGAAGCATTCCGGGGTCGTCTTGGTCTACCCAGAGGGAGAAGTTCGGGTATCTCGAGCCCTCTGCTTTCTCGAGCTCATAGACGTGCCTATAAACCGCTTCCCGGCGAGCCGTCATATCCGGGTCGTATTGGAATTCATCGCCGTAGTTGAGGCGCTCTGTGCCTTTTGGGGAATATCCGTCCCGGAATACGCGGTAGCCGCCCAAGTCCGGGCAAACCGCAACGGCGTCGAAACTGGCTCCGAGGTCGTTCACAAACTTCAAAATGCTCTCGAGGGTGTAGCCGATGCGGGCCCTACGCTCGAACGGGAGGATGTGCCGGTTGCAGTCGTCGTTTCTGTCGTCGTCGGTGACGTAGTGAAGGTAGTCAATCCAGCCGTAGTAGGTAGGCTCGAGGCCGAGCTTCTTGTTTTCCTTGCCGATAGTGCCGCAGATGATTTCGAGGTAGACCGCTGCGGCCCCGTCGTGAGGCTCCCTGCAAGAGCATCGTGGGTGTTTCTTCTCGAGGTCGAGGTGGAATGCGGTGCGGATGCGGCAGTTGCCGATGGTGGCCTTGCTGCTGTCTGCTCCGCTCCATCCAGCTCCCTCGAAATAGAGGGTCTTGCTCATCTCACTGCCCTCCTTTATCGACGGATGGGTGCCGGGGGCGGAGTGGTCTTGCCGATGAAGCAGTTGCCGCAGTACTTCCAGTTCTGGCCCTCCTTGACGAAGGTTGGGAAGGTGCCGCGCCAATGGCCGGTCTCCGGGTCAAATTCATGGCTGTACGGCTCGCCGACCTGCAAGAAGCCTCGCTCCATCTTGGCGGGGGGAAGGACGTCGCGCATATCATCGACGATGCGCTCCTCGACGTAGTCTCCGGGCTGCGCCGCCTTGCTAAAGTCCCCGGCGGCCTCCCAGTCCGAATAGGTCACGATGCGCCGCTCGCTCTCCTCCGGCTGCTGCTTGCAGTCGCAAATTTCTCCGGGGTCGAGGGCCGCTCCGCAGTGGTCGCAGAAATAGTTGTGCATGGTCTGGTCTCCTTTCGTCTCTGACGGCCCCCGATGGCCGTCCAGCCGCGAAGCTGCCAACCGAACAAGGGGGCGATGATGATGTAAACGGGAATAAAAATCTCTCCGCCGGGGAGGCCGGTGCGGGCCCCGAGGGCGTCGATGCCGAGGATGATGAGCCGGGCCGCGATGGCCCCAATGAGGATGAGGAAGGTCATGCGGTAGAAGGGTGCGAGGCGCTTACTGGCCTGCCGCCTTGCGCGTCGCCTTGGTCTTTCCATTGTGCTCTCTCCTTTCCTTGGTCTGCCGTGGAGGTTGGTCGAGGAGCTCATCGCCGCAGTAAAATTTCTCACAGAACCGGCGGCGGGGTACTCTCCCGGCGATGGTCTCATAGCCTTCCGCCTCGAGCTCGCGGTTTATCTTCCGCATAATCTGGTAGGCCTTCGACTGTGAGATGCCGAGGATTTGCATGACGTCCTCCACGAAAAGAAATTTCGCTGTGGTGCTTCTCATCGTGGGTGCGCTCCTCTCTTTAGCTGCTGGCCTTCTGGGCCTCGTAGTCCGCCATGAACTGGCGAACCTTGGGGATGAGCTCATGCCCGGCGCAGCGGCCAGTCGTACACTCGATGAGGGTGCTGCGCTTGACGTCTGCGCCGGTTGCGACATCCCGATAGGTGAGGCCGTAGGTGGCACAGAAGGCCATGAGCTCGACGCCGAAGTCGTTCTTGGGCTTCTTCCGTACTGCCATTGTGGGGTTTCCTCCTTTCCTTCTTTGTGCGCCTTGCGCGTTTGGTGTTTCTGTGGTAAAATGGTTCAATGGATGGGTGTGTCTGGCCGTTCGTAGTAGGCCGGGTCGTATTTGGCGGTCTGCTTGATGATGAGCTGGAATTCGGAGCCGTCCTCCATCTGAATGAGGACGCCTTTGTCGGTGTCGCTGATGCCTGCGTCCTTGAGGGTCTTGCAGATGGCTACCTTGTTGAGGACGGTGTCCTCAAATCCGTAGAACCGGGCCAGCAGATACCAGAGGCCGTCTTGGATGATTTCTTCGCTCACGGTGTTCACCTCCTCACAAGATGGGCTTGCCCTCGCGCCGGCAGGCGCGGTAGTAGTTGATGAGCATGACGAAGTCTCCGGGGCTAATGAAGGCTTCTTCGTCTGGGATGCTTTCATGGTCGCCGTGCTGGTCTTCGATGACGAGGAGCGTCGCCCCGTCGTGCTGACGCTGCACCAGCTTCATCTTCCGCTGGTTGTTGACCTCGAAAGAGATGGTGTTCATTCGTCGTCGCCCTCCTCAAGGTCTTCCGACGGGATGATGGTGCGCTCGGTGATGTTCCCGTAGGTGTAGCCGTTGTCGTTGCGGAGATAGACGGGGAGGTCTTCGTCGAAGTCCGAGAGGATTTCGATGAGCTCGCCGACGGTGAGGGTCTTGCCGCAGCCGTCCGGGGAATAGCCGCTCCGGCGGCCTTCGATATAAAGCGCGTTCATGGTGTTCTCCTTTCTGCGGGCCGGGGTTATTAGGCCCGGCCCTTGGCGGTGTTTACTCTCGTCAAGACTTCCGTCCAGTGGCTCAAGTCCGCCTTGGCGGCTCGGTGGTCTTTGACAGCGTTCCTAAATGCTGCGCTTTCCGGCTGGTCTGCCACCTCGACGATGCGGGCGGCTGCGTCGTTGACCTCTTTCCCAAGGTCAGCAACCGTTTTCGAGAGGAGGCGGGAAATGTCTGCGAGGTCGTCATCTGCGAGGAGGCGGCTCTTGAGGGATGCTATTTCTGCGTCCTTCTCCTCCGCGATTTGGTGCGCTGTGGCGTGAGCTGCCTCGTAGTCCTTTTCGCTCTCCGCGAGCTTGTCCCGGAGTTCTTCGATGGTGCCGTTGGCGTCGTTGAGCTCTCTATCCGAGGTCAGCCAGCGGTCTTTCATGCTTAAGGCCCAGTCGTTTTCGATGTTGGCCTCTGCATCCTTGAAGCATCCGTCAAAGGCGGTGGCGATGTAGCTGTCCGGGCCGAGCTCATCAACGATTTTGCGGATTTTCTCGAGGGCGGCCCGTTCCTGCCGCTTGGTGGCGGGGGCATCGCTGCTCACGAGCTCTACGCTGGTGATGGTGCCGTTCCCGTGACGGTAGACCTCCTTGAAGTCTCTCCGGGCCTGCGCCTCGCTCGGAGCGGTGAAGTTGTCCGAGCCGACGGTGCCGTTCTCGCGGGTGAAGGTGATTTTGTAGGTGTTCATGTGGGCTCCTTTCTCATGCGGCGGGCCTTGGCGGCCCGTGTATGGTGGGCGGTTTTGGTTGCCTTCTTCGTTTGGTGTGCTTTAATTATAGTCCGCATTTGAGGATTTGTAAAGCCCTTTTTCGGATTTTTTCAAAAATTTTTTCAGCAGGCGTCCTCGTCTGCGGATTGGAGGAGCTAAAATGACGATTTGTGAGAGAGTTTTCTCCCTCTTGGCCTCTGATGGCCGAGACCAAAAAGACCTCGCCATGCACATCGGCGTTTCGACGCGCACGGTGAGCACATGGAAAACGCGGGGGACAAATCCGGGGGCCGAGTACATCGCCGGCATCGCGGAGTTCTTTAGCGTTTCCACCGACTACATCCTCACCGGGGAGGAGCGGCAATACTCCGTCTCCCCGGCTGACGAGGAGGTCTTGAGCGCCTACCACGCCCTCAAGAGGCCGGAGCAGGTCTATATTCTGGGCGAGATGTACCGCCGGGCCGGGCTGGTTCCTTCGCAGCCCGCCGGCGATGAGAGCAAAAAAGCTGCCGAGCCCGAGGCTTCCATCGGGTCGGCAGGGTGATTTATTTGGATTACCCTCTTGGAGGTGGTGACGAGTGAAGGTTGGGTATCTTCGCTGCGCGGCCTGTGGGGCCGAAACAAATTGTGTCGAGCTGACCGCCGGGCTCTGCCCGGCCTGCAAAGATGAGCGCGTCCGGGAGCTCTCGCTCCTTCACCGCCGGTATGACCGTGCTATTCTGGCCGGAGACCTCTCCGCCGCTTCGCTGGCTGCCGATGAGGTGGAGGGCTATGAGCGTGTCTGGGGGCTCCGGCTGCTTGCTGCGCCCTCTGTGGCTCAAATGCGCCGCGCCATAGCTGGCGCTTCGGAGGGCGATGCCTATGGGGCTTGAACAACAGGTATGGTCGCTTTCCGACGGGAAAAGGCTGCGGGAGGTGAAGGCTCCGAGCGAGAAGCAAATTGAAGACTTGCTCGCCGCGAACATCGAAATTCTCGACGCCGGTTGGCTGGTGATAGGCCGGCAGGTGAAGACGGAAGGCGGCGGCTTCATTGACATCCTCTGCATCGACCAGCAGGGGGCCTTGGTGGTCGTCGAGCTCAAACGTGAGCTGACGCCTCGAGAGGTAACGGCGCAGGCCCTTGACTACGCTTCCTGCGTCTCCGTCTTCACGGAGGCCCAGATAGCCGAGACCTACATGGCATACAGCCGGAAACTGGGGCGGCCCGAAACGCTTGACAAGGCGTATGAGCGGAAATTCGGGATGAAACTGGACGCCGACGCCTTCCGGGGCGACGCTGGCCGGAATGAGGTGAAAATCGTCGTCGTAGCGACGCGCATGGACGGCAGCACCGAGCGAATCATCGAGTATCTGTCCGAAGCCTTCAAGGTGAATATCAACATCCTGTTCTTCTGCGTCCTCGAGTACAACGGCTCCTTGCTGCTGTCTCGGGCGTGGCTCCGCGAGCGCGAGGAGCTCGCTGCTGCGCCCGCCGTGGGCCGCCGTGAATGGAATGGGGAATACTTCTTCAATTTCGGCGACAGTGAGAGCCGCAGATGGGAGGAGGCCCGGAAGTACGGCTTCATCTGCGGTGGCGGTGGGAAATGGTATCACCAAGTCATTTCCTCTATCGAGCCGGGCTCGCGGGTCTGGGTTCGCATTCCGGGCTCCGGCTACGTCGGCGTCTGCACCGTCCGCGAGAAGGCTGTCCCGGCCCCGGAGGCGGTTCTCTCCGTTGATGGGAAGGACGTCCCCTTCCTTGAGCTCCCGCTCAAGGGCCATTATCATCGGGACAGAACCGACTATGACGAGCAGGAATTTATTGTGAAGGTGGATTGGGAAGTCTCCGTCCCGAAGGATGAGGCTGTTCACGAGTTCGGCTTCTTTGGCAATCAGAATATCGCCTGCCGCCCCACGGCTCCGAGCTGGGAGTTTACCCTTGACCGCCTAAAATCTGTCTGGGGTCTCCGTCGGGATGGAGGTGGTGCCGATGCCAGTTTACAAGGATGATGAGCGCGGGACGTGGTACGCCTCTTTCTACTACACCGACTGGCAAGGCCGCCGGAAACTCAAGAAGAAGCGCGGGTTTGAGCGCAAGAAGGACGCGCAGGAATTCGAGCGTGAGTTCCTTGCGAAGCAAGAGCGTTCCTGCGATATGACCTTCGCCTCCCTTTGGGCGCTCTATTGTGAGGATATGACTTCCCGCCTGCGGGAAAATACCCTACAAAGCAAAAAATACCTCGTAGAGCGGCACATTCTGCCGTTCTACGAGGCTCTAAAGGTGAATGAGATAACTCCCGCCCATGTGCGAAAATGGCAATCTGAGCTGCTGTCAAAGGGGTACGCGCAGACCTATGTGAAGACGATAAATAATCAGCTTGTGGCCGTGCTGAATTATGCCGTCCGCTACTACGGCCTGCCTTCAAATCCCTGCCACGTCGCCGGGAGTGTGGGCCGAAAGAACGCCGACGCGATGAAGTTCTGGACGAAGGAACAGTTTGAGGCTTTCCTTGCCTGCGTGGAGCGCCCTTCTGCCCGCGCCGGGTTCTCCTTGCTGTTTTGGACAGGCATCCGCATCGGGGAGCTGCTCGCGCTTACGCTCAATGACTTCGACTTCGAGAAGAAGACGCTTTCGGTCTCAAAGTCCTTCCAGTCTATAAAGGGCCGGGAGGTTATCACCGAGCCGAAAACGCAAAAGAGCAAGCGCGTTATCCCTCTGCCGGACAAGCTCTGCGCCGTGGTGCAGGAATACACCACGCGCCTCTATGACTACTCCCCGGACGAAAGGCTTTTCCCGTTCACAAAGTCCTTCTTTCACAAGGAGATGGAAAAAGCCTGCGCGGCCTCCGGCGTCGAGAAAATCCGTCTGCACGACCTCCGGCATTCTCACGCCTCGCTGCTCATAGAGATGGGGGCCCCAATACTCCTTGTCTCTGAACGCCTCGGGCATGAGGACGTTGAGACTACCCTTCGTACCTACGGGCACCTCTATCCGAACAAGCATGAGGACACCGTAAAGAAGCTGGATGACCTCATGAAATAGCCCCTTCGGCCCGTGGTATTACCGTGGCATTTGGGCCTTTCGGCGGCTTGCCGCTGGCATTACTTTGGTATGAAAAAATCCTCGGGAGCCGTGCAAAAAGTCCGTATTTGAAGTAATATATGTAACAAAACGCGGATTATAGAGCGTCAAACGAGGGTTAACAAACTTCATCCGTAGAGTGGGAATAAATATTTAGCGTTTTCTGAATCCTGAAAAGCGATGGTAATACAGCGTTTTTCAGGATTTTTCTTTTTTAGTGGCTACAAATCGGCTACATTTGCAGCGATTTTTGTAGCCAGAGGCTCACGGCATGATGCCGTCAAGCTGTCTGGCTACCTCCACCTGCTTGTTGGGGTACAGGTGGCTGTACGTGTCCATCGTTGTCTGCACCTTTTCATGTCCGAGCCGCTCCGCGATCAGCAGCGGAGAGAAGCCCATCTCCACCAGCAGGCTGGCGTGGCTGTGGCGAATGTCATGCACCCGTATTCGCTTCACACCTGATGCCTTGCAGCCATACTCCATTTCGTGATACAGAAAGCTCTTGGTGTAGGGAAAGAGCCGGTCGTCCTTTTGCAGCCCGTAGCAATGGGACATATACTCCTGCAAACAGGTGCAAAGACCGTCGGGAATGGGGAGGGTACGGTTGCTCTTGGGCGTTTTCGGCGTGGTGATGATGTCCTCTCTGCCGAGACGCTGATAGCTCTTGTTTACCGTCAGGGTCTTCTTCTCGAAGTCGATGTCCGACGGTGTGAGTGCCAGCAGCTCTCCCTCCCGAATCCCCGTGTAGTACATGGTCATGAATACCGTGTAGCTGGCGGGACGGTCTTTCATAACCTCAATGAATGTCTGAAACTCCTGCCTTGTCCAGAACAGCATCTCATCGGCGTGTTTCTTACCCATACTTCCCGCTTTGTGGCATGGATTTTCTTTCAGTCCATAGTACTTGACTGCGTAGTTGAAAATTGCCGTAAGCTGGTTGTTGATGCACTTGAGATAGGTTTGAGAGTAGGGCTTGCCACTTTCATCGCGGTAGCTGGTCAGAGAGTTCTGCCACTGGCGCACATGGGTAGGCTTGATCTCGTTCAGCGGGATTTTCTTGAAGAAAGGCGTTACCTTCAGGTCGATCAGCCATTTCTTGCTGGCAACGGTGGAGGGCTTGAGGCGGTGCTCCATATCCTTGACATACAAAGCGATGAAGTCACCGAAGGTCATACCGAGGCTGCCCGTGGATTGGCTGATGAAGTCACGTTCCCATTGAAGGGCTTCCTTTTTGGTGGCGAAGCCGCGCTTCTTTTTGTGGATGGTCTTGCCTGTCCAATCCGTTACCCGGATCTGCGACATCCAGCGACCGGTGTCGCCGTCTTTTGTTACTGACATTTTTACCTCCTTCCCTCAAGAATCAGGCTTTGATAGGGGTTATTCACTCGTTACTCTCGCTTTTGCCGTATTCCTTTTCCAAAAGCTCCGTCCGTCTTGCGATCAGTTCGTCACGGTCAAGTTCTTCCGGCTCTGTGCATTTGACTGCGTTCGCGGCATAGTATGCAAGCGTCTGCTCCTTCCAGCGCTTATATGCTGCCTGAGTGGAGTTATAGGCGCGAAGCTCGCTGCGCTCATCCTCCCATTGCTCAAGGAACAGGCACATATCTGCGTTGAACTCTGCCGTGCTCTTTCCATCAAAGGAAACCGAGCACTCCCATTGTTTGCTGCGGGGCGGCTTCTGCACATTGATCTTGAAGTCGATGCCCTCTACCGTTTCCAGCTTAAAGAGGAAGTCCACCACGTCGGCAAGCGTCCTGATCTGCGTCGTGCTGGATTCATACCCAAGAATATAGGTTGAGGTCGTGTCCAGCAGGTCTGCGATCTGATTGACAACGGCAATCGACACTTCAATCTCTCCGGTTTCGTACTTCTGTACGGTGCGGAGGGATTTTTTCAGCATTTGTGCCAGCTCGGTCTGGTTCAGCCCCTTCCGTTTTCGGAGTTGCTTGATTCTCTGCCCGATAGCGGGATAATCGAAATTGTCCATATCTGATTCACCTCGTTCATATCATACCACAGAATAAAGCGAATTGCAAGTACATATTTTTATTTCGTAAAGGCTTGACAGATGCATCTTGTATGCGTATAATAAATATGTACTTAGGATACGCCTTTTGACAGAGCTGGCAGAGTTAAAATGAATGGAAGATGCGTAATCCAAGAAAAATACTTTGAAACAGGAGGTACTATGAGAGCACAGTTTATCACAGCGTCAGAGGTGGCGGAGATCATGGGCATCAGCCGCAGCAAGGCATATCAGATCGTCCGGGAGATGAACAGAGAACTGAAAGCCCAAGGCTATCTGACCGTTGCCGGAAAATGCCCTGCCCAGTATTTCAAGCAGAAGTTCTACGGCTTCCAGATTCCCGGAGGTGAACGCAATGATGAAAAATGAGAAAACGACCGCCCTCATCCCATCTGTTGGCGCAGATGGAGGGCAGCCGCCTCACGATTCAACTAAACAGAGGATACCACATGAAACCTGCGAAAGCAATCCCCCTGAGGAAAATATTGAGGAAATGCGTGAGAAAATCCGGCGCATGAACGATCCGCGTTATCTTCATACGGTTTCCATGACAGAGCTGTATCAGACCGCCTACAAGAGCAGACCGCCCGTCATAGACGGTCTGCTTTACTCCGGGGCATATATCCTCGCAGGAGCACCCAAAATCGGAAAGTCGTTTCTGGTAGCGCAGCTTGCCTATCATGTCAGCACAGGGCGAAGGCTGTGGGGCTATGAAGTCCATCAGGGTACGGTTCTGTACCTTGCACTGGAGGATGATTTCCAGAGAATCCAGAGCCGAATGTTTATGATGTACGGCGTGGCGGATACCGCCAGCCTGCATTTTGCAACGGCAGCAAACAAAATCGGAAACGGTCTTGACGAGCAGCTTGAGAATTTCATAAAGGAACACCCCGACACGAAGCTGGTTATCATTGACACCATGCAGAAGATTCGGGAAGCCGGAGGCGAGGCTTACAGCTACGCCAGCGACTATGAGATCATCGGCAAGCTCAAGCGTTTTGCGGACAGACACAGCATTTGCATCGTTACCGTCCATCACACAAGAAAGCAGCCAGCCGGGGACAGCTTTGAAACGATCTCCGGCACAACAGGACTTCTCGGTTGTGCAGACGGAGCACTCCTGATGCAGAAGAAGAAACGGACTGCATTGGAGGCCACGGTCGATGCGGTGGGGCGAGATCAACAGGATCAGATTCTATATCTGAAAAAAGATGCCAGCACGCAGATATGGAGCCTTGAACGGACAGAGAACGAGCCGTATCAGGAGCCGCCCGACCCGGTATTGGATACGGTTTCCCAGCTTGTTTCCTTCGAAAGCAGAGAATGGACAGGCAGTCCGACCGAGCTTGCGGAAGCGGTGAATACAGGCATGGCGGCAAATGCCCTCACCAAATACCTGAACGTAAAATCCGGCAGGCTACTGGACGAGTACCATGTGAAGTACGAGAACAGAGCAAAACACTCCGGGCGACAGGTGAAACTCACCTATATGGTAATCGACAATGTAGAGTACGAAGTAATCGAATGAGGACGGCGCGACGGCTGCGACGGCTGCGACGGTTGCAACGGTTGCAACGGTGAAAATGATACTGTCAGAGCAACCGTCGCTATCGTTGCGACCGTCGCGGAAAGGAAAGGATAGGAAAATGAAAAGCGTACAAATACCCTATGATCTTTTCATCGACCTCGCCATGTACCATCTGCGGGGTGATGATGATTTCGAAGAAGAAATCCGGCAGGGCTTAGAGCAGAAACTTGACGCCATGCTGAACCGGCAGCTCTATTCCCGGTACAAGACTGCTCCCACCGAAGAGGAACGGGAACAGGCAAGGCAGGAGTATCTTGACCGACGTGGAGTGCCGCAAAGCTATCGCTGGACTACTCCTCCTTGGGAGCTGTGACAGGAGCGTGCCACGCTCCTGTGGCTGGCAGACAAGGCAATGCATTGGCTGCTGTCCCCTCGCGTCCCCCGTCCCCATCGAAAAATCCGCAGAGTTTGAGATGGATGTGGGCAGATGATTATGAGCAGGAGTCGCCTGCAAATAAGCTGCTGACCACGCCGGTTTTTGCGGTTTGTATCTACACTGCAAACTGCAAAACCGGCAGAGGCTTCCGCAGAAGCCGCATACCCCCTCGGAGAGCCCACGATACTTTGCAGCCGCAGGATGAAAGTATCATAGTGGGTTATTACACTTCCGCAGAAGTGCCTCCCCGAAAGCTGCCCCGTCCTGCACAATCTGAAATCAGGAGGTAAACTGCCTATGGCAAGAGGCGACGGTATTCACCGTACCAACGCAAGAAATATGAGGCTGACCGCTGCCAAAATCGGCAACGTGCAACAGCACAACGAACGGGAAAAGGAATCCTATGTCAATCAGGATATTGTACCGGAGAGGACACAGCTCGACGTCCATTTCAAGCAACCGACGGGAAGTTATGCCGAGATGTTCCAAAAGCTGAAAGAGGACGGCGTAATCTCCACCCGTGGTCTGAAAGAAGACGCTTTTCTCTACGGCGAACTGATCTTTGACGTAAACACCGCCTACTTTCACAACCACGGCGGCTATGACTTCGCAAAACAATTCTACACCGACGCATACAAATCCGCAATAGAAATCGTAGGCGGCGAGCAGTACATTCTCTCTGCGGTCATGCACGCCGACGAGCGCAACCGCGCCATGTCCGACGCGCTGGGGCAGGACGTGTACCACTATCACCTTCATGTGGTCTATATCCCCGTCGTGGAAAAACAGATTCTATGGACGAAACGCTGCAAGGATAAATCGCTGGTGGGGACGGTCAAGGAAACGATACAGCAGGTCAGCATGAGCAAAAAGTGGGATTCCAAGCCCGCGCTGGACGAGCATGGGAAACCGCTGCTGAACGCAAACGGGAAAACTGTGCTCCGAAAATCCTATTCCGTTCTGCAAGATGATTTCTTCGCTGCCATGCGAAAGGCAGGGTATGACGATGTGGAGCGAGGCGAACGCGGCAGCTCCGAGGAACACCTGACTGTGACGCAGTTCAAGGTGCAGCAGGAGCATGCACGGTTGGCAGAACTCACAGAGCAGAACCGTCAGCAGGAAAAACAGGCAGCAACGCTTGGGAGCAAAATTGAAAAAATCCAGAATCAGCGGGTCGATGTGCGGTCTATCGAAAAAATCGTGGCAACGTCCATTCCCTTCTCATCCAAAGTTGCCGTGGAGCGTGAGGACTTTGACCGACTTTCCACTCTGGCAAAGAAGTACGTTACAGCAGAGAAAAAGGAATCCAAACTGCAAAAGGCGGTGGATGCGGCAAACAAACTGATTGCAAAGCTCAAGGCTGAGATTGACAGTTTGAAACAGGAAATTTCTGATTATAAGTCTGTCCACAGCAAGCTCCGTGCGGCAGAATTGGAGCGTGAAAATACGGAGCTACGCGGGAAAGTCCGCAGCTATGAGGATGTAATTCAGCGTAATAATCTGTGGCGATTCTTCCATCCGCTCAGAGAAAAAGCGGTCACGAGGGACGAAGCTCGCTGATTCCTGTGTAGAGCCGGAAAAAACGCATTTTATCGAATGGGAGCGCGTCGGACAGGGCAGACATCGTCCGGCGCGCTCCTGTTTGAAAATCGCCATTTTTCCCAAGTCAAGAGCCGAAGAAAATCCCCGAAAAACACCCCTATTGCGTGACAGAGCCGCAGAAAGGATAAGCCTATGAGAACAGGACCTACCAAGCAGGAAAAGACCACCGAAATCTATTTTGACGAGAAAGACCCCACCATCTTCATCCGCACCCACAACACCGACCTCAAAAACAGGCTGACCGCATACAGCCGCAAACACCCTGCCGTCTGCAAGCTGACGGACGTAGACCCGGACACGGGCTGCAAGGAATTTGAGA
>NZ_JANFZX010000089.1:0-6967 GCF_024461615.1 Anaerotruncus sp. DFI.9.16 | reverse complement strand
GACTTTGGCCGAAGGCCAACCGGAGGCGGCGCGGGGGTCAAGGGGGCGCAGCCCCCTGCGGTTTCTTTCCCCTATTTCTTGGGCGGCCAAGAAATAGGGCCGCCCGCCGGGGCGGGACCCGGCAAATCTCCGCCGCCGAAGGCGGCTCCCCTTAGCCCTCCGGAGGAGGGCGATAAAAAGCTCCGCCGCTCATTGAGCGGCAAATCTATAACGGCTCCCCGGAGGGGGCTTCCCCCTCCTCCAGCAGGGCGGCTGCGGCGGAATCGGGCAGCGCGCTGACCTGCGCGAGACGGCGCTGGATGGCGCGGGTGCGCACGCCGACGAGCTTGTCCAGTTCGCTGTTGGCCTGTTCGAGCCGCTGCTGGGCGGCGCCGAGCACGTCGCCGAACCGCTCAAACTCGGTCTTGACCGCGCCGAGCACCTGCCAGACCTCCCCCGACCGCTTCTGGATTGCGAGGGTCCGGAAGCCCATCTGAAGGCTGTTGAGCAGGGCGGCCATTGTGGTCGGGCCGGCGACGCTCACCTTATAGTCGCGCTGGAGCGGCTCAAGCAGGCCGAGCTGGAGCACCTGCGCGTAAAGCCCCTCGAAGGGCAGGAACATGACGGCGAAATCGGTGGTGCGGGGCGGGTCGAGGTATTTGTCGCGGATGTCCCGCGCGAAGGATTTGACCCGCGCGGCAAGCGCCGCCGACGCGGCGGTGATCTCGGCGGGGTCGCCCTGCTCGTAGGCGTCGGTCAGGCGGACATAGGCGTCCGCCGGGAACTTGGCGTCGATCGGCAGGTAGACGGGCTCCTCCCCGTCCCCCGGCAGCACGACCGCGTATTCGACGGGATTGCGGCTGTCGCGGCGGGTGGAGAAATTGGTCTTGTACTGGTCGGGCGAAAGGATCTGCTCAAGGATCGCGCCGAGCTGGACCTCCCCGAGCACGCCGCGCGTCTTGACGTTGGAGAGCACCTTCTTGAGATCGCCCACGCCCGAGGCAAGGGTCTGCATCTCGCCGAGGCCCTTATAGACCTGCTCGAGCCGCTCGCTCACCAACTTGAAGGACTGGCCGATGCGGCTTTCGAGCGTCTGCTCGAGCTTTTCATCGACCGTCTTGCGCATCTCCTCGAGCTTTTTGGCGTTGTCCTCCTGGAGGGAGGAGAGCCTGTTCTCCACCGTCGTGCGGATGCCCGAGAGCTGTTCGCCGCTCTGGGTGGTGAAGCTCTGGAACCGCGCGTCCACGCTGCGCATGAGCTCCGCGACCGTCTTTTGCAGGCTGTCCTGCCGCATCCCCAGTTCGCGGGACATCTGCTGCTGGTTGCTCGCCAGCGCCTGCCCGAGCGCGTTCACCGAACGGGTGATGTTCTGCGCGCTCTCCTGCCGCGACTGGCGCGACTCCTCGATGAGCACGCCGCGCAGCCGGTCGAGCTCCTCCCGCATGGGGCCGAGCCCCTCTTCCCTCCGGCGGTATTTCGCCGCCATGACCGCGGCGACGATTGCCGCGGCGCACGCGCCCGCCGCAAAGAGCGCGGCGGCCCACAATAAAACCTGGTCCATGATATCCCCCTTTACCGGACGGTCCCGGTTCGGTCAAAAAATGCGCCCGCCGCCGGCGGGCCGCAGAAAACGCTGTTCCAATCAGAGGATATTATAGCATGTTTTTCTTCCCCCGAAAAGGGCTTCCCGTTCGCTTCCGAAACATTTTGCGCCTGTCCCTTCCCTTTCCCCGGCAGAGAAACGGGAGGGGCCGCCTTTTAGGCGGCAGCCCCTCCCGCTTTCCAATACAGTACTTACAGTACCTACAGTACCTACAGCCAGATTCCGGTTGAAAAGGACCCCGGATTTTTCCTCTTCGGACGGGCGTTCGCGGGAACGTGCCCTCCAAAACGGGGTTGCCGGTTTCGGGTAGTACCGTGGACAGTTTCGGCTAGCGAGGTGCCCCGATCCGGATGGCGGCGTGGGCAGTTCCGGTGAGTCCGCCCCGTGCGCGCGCGTGATATAATAGAGGTGCGGATGGGGCGCCGGCTGAAAGATCAGGAATATGGACGAAATCGTCCGTCCGGGCGCAGAAACCGGAGCATCCGGGAGATCATTCGAATTCCGGGAGGAATGGTACCCAGTTTCGGTGAGCCTCCCCTCCCCTTCCCCAACAGGGACGGTCCGTCCGGACCCGCGGATTGCCGTAAACCCGGGATTTTGCGCGGATTGCGGGGTTTTGGGGAAAACTGCGTACCATTTTCGGGCGGCGGTGAAATCGGGAGGAATCCGGAGGATCGGGGAGAAAACGCGGGATAAACACGGGTTCATATCCCGGAAGGTACCCAGTTTCGGTGAGCCGGGCACCCTTGTGAGCGGTCCGCACTCGCCAAAGTCCCCCAAACGGTACCCGTTTTCGGGGAGTCTCCCAAAACTGCGTACCTTCCGCCGCGTGGCCCGGAGATTATACGCAAGGGAATTCCTTTACATCCTCCGGACGCTCATTTCCCAAAAACAGAACGCCATAAAAACCGGAGAAAACGGAAGGAATCCGGAGAGATCGGCGCACCATTTCAAATGGAAAAGCAGACGGTACCCACTTTCGGATAGTATCATTTCCCGTAAAATTACCGGATGTAATTTTATGGACAGGCCCCTGTTCGGCAGGAAAAACGGACCGCATGGAAAATGGGAGAAATCACGAGAGATCAGAAGAAAAACGCGGATAAACGCGGGATGAAAGAAGCGACGGTACCCAGTTTCGGTGAGCGGGGACCGTGCGGGGCACCGGAAACGCTGTACAGCCGTTCGGCTTTACAGGCTAAAGCCCCAGAATCTTCCGCAGGATGTCGTTGACCAGCTTGCTGTCGGTCACCTTCTGGGCGACCGCCGCGCGGTGCAGCGCGTCGATGACGGCGGCGTCGAGGTAGAAGGTTTTGTTCTTCGCCATGCGCCCCTCGTCCCGCACGATGAATTCGGTCAGGTCGACGGGCGGCGCGGCGGGCCTGGGTTGCCTGGCGGCGCGCGCGCGGGGCGCGGGCTGCTCGGCGGGCGGTTCCGCCGCTTTGGGCGCGGGAGCCGCTGCCGCCTCCGGCTGCTCCGCAGGGATTGCGGCGGGCGCCGTCTGCGGGGTCTCCTGCGCGGCGGGCGCCGCCGCCGGCGCTTCCTGTGCGGGGGTCTCCCCTCCCCCGGCGGGCTTCGCCGCGCGGGCCGGATGCTGCCGCATCTCCTTCGCCTGACGTTCCAAAACGCTCTTGGTAAACTTGTTTGCCATGAGTATGACCTCCCTGCCGGGGATTATTCCCTCCGGGCGCGTTTTCCCGGGATTCCCCGCTGCATCGATTTTCTATTAGAAGTTCTATTCGCTTATATATGCGCGAATAGAACCTCGCGTGCAAGGACGATTATAACACGCCGCGCGCGAGCATTTCGTCGACAAGGGACGCGATCGCGTCGCAGCCCTTGGAGCGCAGGTCGTAGATCGAGATCGGCACGGCGGCCAGCTCGCTCTCGGTAATGCGGACGTTGCGCGGGATGACCGTCTCGAAGAGGATGGGGCGCAGGTCCTCGGTGTCGGGCGAGGTGCGCAGGTATTCGAGGTAGTCGGCGGAGAGCTTGTTGCGGCTGTCGAAGTCGTTGACGATGAAGCCCTTGATGTTGTCCTCCCGGCGCAGGCGTTTGCGGGCCTCCTCCCACAGCGCGATGAAGAGCTGCGCGCCCTCGATCGCGTTCATCGAAACGTCGCTCACGAGCAGGATGGCGTCGGACGCCAGGAAGGCGTTCTGATTGACGATCGACATGCTGGGGTTGGTGTCGATGAGGATGTAGTCGTATTGGTCGAAAAATGCTTTGTGGTCGCTCAAATAGTTCGAGAGGATCTGCTCCCGCCCGGCGACCGACGCGATCTTGAGCTCCGACTTGTGCAGAAAGATCGACCCGGCGATCATGTCGAGCAGCGGCAGGCGGTCGATGGGGCTTTTGATGACGAGCTGGTCCGGCTCGGGCTGCGCCTCCTCGAGGTTGTAGACGTCGTAGGTGGTGAGCAGGTCGGGCTGGGTGCGGTCGATGCCCATATTGTTGGTGAGGTTGCCCTGCAGGTCGGAATCGATGACCAGCACGCGGTAGCCGAGCTGGGAGAGGATGCCGCCGATGTTGAAGCAGAGCATCGTTTTGCCGACGCCGCCCTTGAGGGTCCCGAAGGTGATGATCTTTCCCATGAGGAAGCCTCCCGTAGATTCGCGATTCGATGCGCGAACAGATTTGCGATTCGATTGATGCATACATTATAGCACACATTCGTGAAGAGATGCAAGCATCTATGAAAAATTACATTTGTGAATATCATCGTTAACATCAGATAGAATTGATTTGATTATGGATTATAAAATGCATAAACGAATGCATTCTATAATATAAAATCTATTGGATGAATAGAGTTTCTAATAGATTAGCGAATATACAAGCCTTGCGGACGCGCGGCGCCTGTGGTAAACTGGAAGGGAAAATGGGGGAATCATGATGAATCAGAACGACCGGCTGCTCGACGAACTGCGCGGATACCTGCCCGAATACATGGCTCAGAAGCGGATGGTGGTGGGGCGCGGCAAAAAGCTCATCCGCTGCATCAATCCGCAGCACAGCGACTCCACGCCCAGCATGTCCTACTATCCCAAGACGAAAAAGCTCCACTGCTTCGGCTGCGGGGCGACCTACGACCTCTTCGACGTGATCCGCATGGACTATCCCGACTGCGACAGCTTCCCGCGCCAGGTGAAGAAGGCGTGCGAGCTCTTCGGCGTGCCCTTTCCGGAGGACTTCGGCCGGGACCCGGCGGCGTCCCCGGCGCCCCGCGCGGGGGCGCGCGCCGACGCCGCCCCCGCGGGCGCCGCGCCCCTCCGGGCGCTCACGCCCGCGGCCCGGATCTCCCCCCCGGCCCCGGAGGAGCCCGCCGAACCGCCCGCCGACTACGGCGCGCTGGTGGAGGAGGGGCTGCGCAGGTACGGCGCGGGCGGGGCGTATTTTGCGGCGCGGGGCATCCCGCAGCGGCTCTGCGAAAAATACAGCCTCTGGCAGGACGGGGAGCGCGCCTGGATGCCGGTGAGGGCGGGCGGGCGCTGGGCCTGCTACTGCGCGCGCGCCCTGCGGGAGGAGACGAAGCCGCGCTATAAGAACAGCCCGGGCGCGATGGAGCTTTTTGGCGGGGACCATCTCGCCGGGGAAGGGGAGGGGAGGGCCCTCTTCATCACCGAGGCGATCTTCGACGCGCTGTCGGTGGAGGCGTGCGGCTACCAGGCGCTTGCGCTCTGCGGCGCGGGCAACACCCGCAAATTCCTCTCGCTCTGCGCGGCGAACCCCGCCGCCGCCAACTCCTACACCTTCTTCGCGGCGGGGGACAACGACGAGGCGGGCAGGCGGATGAACGCGGCGGTCCGGGAGGGGCTGGCGGAATTGGGGATCTCCTGCGGCGCGGTGGAGTGGCCGGAGGGGGCCAAGGACGCGAACGAGCTGCTCCTGCGCGACCCCGACGCGCTGCACGCCGCGCTTGACGCGGCGGCCAACGCCGACCGGTATGAATACGAGCGGAAAAACGCCGCCTCCGCCGTGGGGGAGCTGCTCGACCTGTCGGTCAAACGGGCGAGCCGCAGCGCGGTGCCGACCGGCTTTCCCGCGCTCGACGACCTGCTTGACGGGGGGCTTTACGCGGGGCTCTATATTATTGGGGCGATCTCCTCCCTCGGCAAGACCTCCTATCTGCTCCAGATCGCCGACAGCATCGCGGCGGCGGGCTCCGACGTGCTCTATTTTTCCCTCGAGATGTCCAAGCTCGAGCTGATGGCCAAGAGCATCTCCCGCATCAGCTACCGGCTCGACCCGTCCGCCGAGCGGAGCGACGCGTTTACGGCGCGGCAGGTGCTGCGGCTCGACCTCGGCATGGACGAGCGGCGCGCCGCGCTGCTTTCCGCCGCTGTGGAGGCGTATAAAAAGACGGGGGAGCGCCTCTATTATAAGGAGGGGCTCATGGATATCGGCGTGCAGGAGGTGCGCGCGGCAGTGCGCGAGCACATCCGCCTGCGGGGCCGTCGCCCGGTCGTCTTTGTCGACTACCTGCAAATTTTGAAGCCCTCCGATCCGCGCGCCACCGACAAGCAGAACACCGACCGTGCGGTCGTCGAGCTCAAACGGATCAGCCGCGACTTCGACATCCCCGTCTTCGCGGTCAGCAGCTTCAACCGCGAAAACTACCGCAACGCCGTGTCGATGGAGGCGTTCAAGGAGTCGGGCGCGGTCGAGTACTCGTCCGACGTGCTCTTCGGGCTCCAGCTGGCCGGGGCGGGGGAGCAGGGCTTCGACGTGAACGCCGCCAAGGCGCGCAGCCCGCGCGCCGTCGAGCTCGTCATGCTCAAGAACCGCAACGGCGTGCCCTACGCGAAGATCGAGTACGCCTACAACGCGAAGTTCAGCTATTTCGGCGAAGGGAGCGCGCGTCACTTTGGCCCCCGACCAAAGTGACGTTAAGGAAGGGGAGCGCGCGTCACTTTGGCTCCCCGACCAAAGTGACGTTAAGGAAGGGGAGCGCGCGTCACTTTGGCTCCCCGACCAAAGTGACGTTAAGGAAGGGCGGGACTGCCCGACGCTTCGCGTCGGAGCGCCGCTTCGCGGCGACGCCCGTCCGGCGCGCTTCATGGAGGGGGGCGGGACGCCCCCCTCCATGGGCCACCCCCTGATTTTCTGCACGCATGAGCGGCCGCCCCTGCGGGCGGCCGCCTGTTTTTTCCTCGATTTCAATACATAAGGTATAATGGCTGCACAGAAATTACAATTCGGTAACATTTTAGAGATAGAAGTTACAAATTGGTTACAAAATTGCTTGACTTTTCCTCCTGCCTGCTCTATACTAGGATTCAACAGGGAAATGGCTGGAGAGTGTTTCCTGTGTTAAAACTGAAATTCAAAATTTAGGAGGAGATTTACCGATGAAAAAGTTACTGGCGGTCGTTCTGGCTGCTG
>NZ_JANFZX010000088.1:0-7077 GCF_024461615.1 Anaerotruncus sp. DFI.9.16 | reverse complement strand
ACGCCGATCTTGATGGTCTTGCCCGCGTCCTCGCTGGGGGCGGGAGCGGCGTCGTGCGCCCCCCGGGGGGGGGGGCGGTTTTTGTCGGTATCGGACGGGCGGCGGTTTTTTATAAAAATCGGGTTCTTTATCATAATTTGTTTACAATTTTGTTGTATACTGATTGGGAAGAAAACATTCCGCCGTCCCCGGCGGATCCGGATAGAGGAGGGCGTCATGAATCAGACGCAGCCGAATGTCTATAATACCCTTGTGCTGGTCACCGACCAGTTCACCTGCGAGCGGATCATCAAGGCCGCGCGCGTGATCGCGGACCTGAGCAAGACCGACCTCACGGTGCTCAGCGTCATGAAGACGGGCGCGCAGATCAACCCCGCGGCGCTCGAACACCTCTTCGGCGTCGCCAAGGAATACGGCGCCAAAATGACGGTGGAGTTTTCCAACAACCCGCAGAGCGCGATCGTCCATTCGATCCGGGAGAACCGGGTGATCAACGCGGTCACCGGCATGCCACGGGACGAGAGCTCGATCCTCGTGCGGATGTGGAAGACGCTTCAGAACGTCACCTTCTTCACCGTCAACGAGAAGGGGGAGCTGCACGAGGTGGTCGACCGCGAATTCGCGGCGGCCATTGAGATCGGCGCGCGATGAATCGGACGGCAGGACGCCTGCCGCGGGAGGAACGAACAAGATGAACATCACTGTCAGGCAGATCGAATTCAGGAGCACCAACGGCACCGACACCATCTTTGGATGGATCTATATCCCGGCGGGCCCGGTGCGCGCCGCCGTGCAGATTTCCCACGGCATGGTCGAGCACATGGGCCGCTACCACGAGTTCATGCGCTGGCTCGCGCAGCAGGGGTACGCGGCGTGCGGCGTCGACCACCTCGGCCACGGCCGCTCGGCGCGGGACGACGGGCACCTCGGCTATTTCGCCGAGCAGGACGGCTGGAAGCGGCTGGTCGACGACCAGCACAAGTTCAACAAGATCATCCGCAGCGAGGTCCCCGGCGCGCCCGTCGTGCTGCTCGGGCACAGCATGGGCTCCTTCGTCGCCCGCCTCTACGCCGCGAAATACCCCCGGACGATCGCCGGGCTCGTGCTCTGCGGCACCGCGCGCGCGGGCGTGCGGGTCGACTTCGGGCGCAGGCTCGCCGCCCGCTCGATCAAAAAGAACGGCGAGCTCTACCGCGACCACGACCTCCAGCACCTCGTCTTCGGGCGCTATAACGACCGCTGCGTCCCCGCCGTCACCGGCTACGAGTGGCTCAGCCGCAACACCGCGCTCGTCGAGCGGTACGCCGACGACCCGCGCTGCGGGTACCTGCTCACGGTCTCGGGCATGGCCGACATGTTCACGCTGCTGAAAAAGTGCAACGAGGCGGCCTGCTTTGCCGGCGTCGACAGGCAGACCCCCATCTATATCGTCTCCGGGTCGATGGACCCGGTGGGCGAGTACGGCAGGGGCCCCACGCAGGTGTACGACCGCTATGTGAAGGCGGGGGTCGCCGACGTGGAGCTGGTGCTCTACGAGGGGGCGCGCCACGAGGTGCTCGGGGAGCAGGGCCGCGAGCAGATCTGGCAGGAGCTGCTCGGCTGGCTGGACGACCACTTCGTCCCCGCCCCGGAGGAAGAGGAGGAGCCGGACGACCCGGAGACCTGATGAAAACCAAAAGCCCCCGGCGCTTTCGCGCCGGGGGCTTTTTCCGTCCCGACGAAGGGTCAGGACTTTTGGTTGCGGATGGACATCTGCTCGACGACTTCGGCAAAGAAGAGGAAGAGGAAGCAGACGGCGACCAGGCAGACGAGCGGCAGGACCATGCCGATCAGCGAATAGAAGAGGGAGAGGTTGAGGGAGGACATGCTCTGGTTGGTCTGCCCGAGCGCGATCATCAGGTCGAGCTGGGATTTCTGGGTGAAATAGCTCGAGAGGGTGAGAATGAGCTGGCTGAGCAGGTAGACCGCGGTCACGACCAGCCCGCCGATGTGCAGGCGGTAGAGGGTGTTCGCCGTCCGGTGGGTGTAGCGGGCGGCCTTTTTCGGTTTGTCCGCGGGGATGGGGCCGGCGGATTCCGGCGCGGCCTCCTCCGGAGCGGCGGGCTGCGCCTGCTCCGCCGGCGCCTCGGTCTCTTCCTGCGGGAGTTTGTTTTCCTGTTCGTTCATCATGCTTCCTCCGTTTATCAGAAAATTTTATGGTTCCTTACGCTTCGTACAGCCCCGACGAGAGGTAGCGTTCCCCCGTGTCGGGGCAGACGGCGACGATCAGCCTGCCCGCGTTTTCCTCCCGGGCGGCGATCTTCGCGGCGGCGGCGATCGCCGCGCCCGACGAGACGCCCACGAGCAGGCCGTCCTGCCTGGCGACGGCGCGGCAGGCCTCGAACGCCTCCCCGGTCGTGACGGTCGCGATTTCGTCGAGCACCGAACGGTCGAGGTTTGCGGGGACGAGGTTGGCGCCGATGCCCTGGATGCCGTGAGGGCCGGCCCGGCCCTCCGAAACAAGGGGGGATTCGGCCGGTTCCACGCCGACCACGCGGATGTCGGGGTTGTGGCGCTTGAGGGCCCGGCCGACGCCTGAAACGGTGCCGCCGGTGCCGAAGGTCGCGACGAGGATGTCGATCCGGCCGTCGGTGTCCCGCAGGATCTCCTTGGCGGTCGTCGCCTCGTGGATGGCGGGGTTGGCGGGGTTCTCGAACTGCTGGGGGATGAAGGCGGAGGGGAGCTGCGAAGCCAGCTCGGCCGCCTTTTCGATCGCGCCGGTCATCCCCTTCGCGCCCTCGGTGAGCACGAGCTCGGCGCCCAGCGCGGCCAGCAGCGCGCGCCGCTCGCGGCTCATCGTCTCGGGCATTGTGAGGATGAGGCGGTAGCCCCGCGCCGCGCAGACGAACGCCAGCCCGATGCCGGTGTTGCCGCTCGTCGGCTCGATGATCACGGTGCCCTCCTTGACGAGGCCGCGCTTTTCCGCGTCGACGACCATCGCGTAGGCGGCGCGGTCCTTGATTGAGCCGAGGGGGTTGAAATATTCCAGCTTGACGGCGAGCTTCGCGGTCAGTCCCCGCGAGGCGCTGTAGTTGGCCAGGTACATGAGGGGGGTGTTGCCGATCAGCTGGGTGAGATCGTTCTTGATGTTCATGGATCGCTCCCTTCTCCGCGGCGCGCGGCGCCGGGCGGCAGGGCCGCATGACGCGGCCCGACAGCTCTATTATACACGATCGCGTGCTCGAATGTTGAACAAAAAGAAAATATTTTGTCGTGTAAAGAAAATCGCCTTGACAGACGGGGGACTGTCCGTTATAATACACAAAGAGGGAACGTGTAAAGCAGATCACTTTACATGATGGGAGGCAGGATGGTGGCTAAAAATCTGGAAATTTCGCTGCTGCTCGATTTTTACGGAGACATGCTCACCGAGAAACAGCGCAATGTCGTGGAGCTCTACTACAACGAGGACCTTTCGCTCTCCGAGATCGCCGCGCACAGCCGGATCACACGCCAGGGCGTGCGGGATTCCATCAAGCGCGCGGAGGGCATCCTGCTCGACCTTGAGGACCGGCTGGGCCTGGCCAAAAAATTCCGGACCATCCAGGACGGGCTCGACCGGATCGTGCAGAACGCGCAGGAGATCCGCGCCTACAACAGCCGCTTCGGCACCTCCAAGGAGATTACCGACAAGTGCGGCGAGATCATCGAGATCGCCGGCTCGATCAACGAATAACACGCTTTTTACATAGGACTGTCAGGAGGGAACCCCATGCCATTTGAAGGCCTGTCCGACAAGCTTTCCGCCGTCTTCAAAAAGATGCGCAACAAGGGGAGGCTCAAGGAGAGCGACATCAAGGAGGCGATGCGCGAGGTGCGTCTCGCGCTGCTCGAGGCGGACGTCAACTACAAGGTCGCCAAGGAGTTCGTCGCCAACGTCACCGCCAAGGCGGTGGGGGACGAGGTCCTCGAGAGCCTCACGCCCGCGCAGATGGTCGTCAAGATCGTCAACGACGAGCTGACCGCGCTGATGGGCGCGGAAAACGCCCGCCTGAACTTTTCCAGCAAGCCCCCGACGGTCGTCATGATGTGCGGCCTGCAGGGCTCCGGTAAGACCACCCATTCCGCCAAGCTGGCGCTGCACTTTAAAAACCAGGGCAAGCGCCCGCTGCTCGTCGCCTGCGACGTCTACCGCCCGGCGGCGATCGACCAGCTCAAGGTCGTGGGGGAAAAGGCGAGCGTCCCCGTCTTTGAGATGGGGCAGGGCGACCCGGTGGAGATCGCCAAAAAGGCGGTCGCCCACGCGAAGGACTACGGCAACGACCTGGTCATCCTCGACACCGCCGGCCGCCTGCACATCGACGAGGAGCTGATGGGGGAGCTCTCCCGCATCAAGGAGACCGTGTCGCCGCAGGAGATTCTGCTCGTCATCGACGCGATGGTCGGCCAGGACGCGGTCAACGTGGCCTCCAAATTCGACGAGACGCTCGGCATCGACGGGGTCATCCTCACCAAGCTTGACGGCGACACCCGCGGCGGCGCGGCGCTTTCGGTGCGCGCGGTGACCGGCAAGCCGATCAAGTTCGCGGGCACGGGAGAAAAGCTCGAGGACCTCGAGCCCTTCTATCCCGACCGCATGGCCTCCCGCATCCTCGGGATGGGGGACGTGCTCACCCTCATCGAGAAAGCGCAGACCGATTTCGACGCCAAGAAGGCGGCCGAGATGGCCGAGCGGCTCAAGCAGAACACCTTTGATTTCAACGACATGCTCGAACAGATGCAGCAGCTCAAAAAGATGGGCCCGCTCTCGAGCGTGATGAATATGCTTCCCGGCGCCGCAGGAAAGATCGGCGACGACGAGGCCGAGCAGGGGGAGAAGGAGCTCCGGAAGGTCGAGGCGATCATCCACTCGATGACCCCCGCCGAGCGGGAAAAGCCCGCGCTCATCAACCCCTCCCGCAAGCGCCGCATCGCGGCGGGCAGCGGCACCGACGTGTCGGACGTCAACCGGGTGCTCCGCCAGAACGAGCAGATGCAGAAGCTCTTCCGGCAGATGTCCGGCGGCGGCAAAAAGAAGGGCAAGCGCCGCAGGAACCCCTTCGCCGGGATGCCCGGCATGGGCGGCGGCATGCCCGGGATGCCGTTTTAAGGCTGTCTCTCCGGGGCTTCCCGGCGGACGATAGAAGACAGAAGGTCAATAACCATAGGAGGTGACATACATGGCTGTTAAAATCAGACTGAGAAGGATGGGTGCGAAGAAGGCTCCTTTCTACCGGATCGTGGTTGCGGATTCCCGTTATCCCCGCGACGGCAGGTTCATCGAGGAGATCGGCACCTATGACCCCACCAAGGACCCCTCCGTGATCAAGGTCGACGCGGAAAAGGCGAAGAAATGGCTCTCCAACGGCGCCCAGCCCACGGACACCGTCAAGGCGCTGCTGAAAATCGAAGGCGTGCTCTAATATGGGCGTGGAGGTAAGTCGTTTTGGATAAGCTGATTGTTACCATCGCGCGGGGCCTTGTCGAGGACAAGGACGCCGTCAGCGTCACGGTCGACGAGCCCAACGAGGAGGGTCTGGTCGTGTACCACCTCCACGTTGCCCCCGACGACATGGGGCGCGTCATCGGCAAACAGGGGCGTATCGCCAAGGCGATCCGCACCGTCGTCAGGGCGGCGGCCAACAAGGCTGAAACCAAAGTCGCCGTCGAGATCGACTGATTGAGAACCGGAAAATGGGGGAGCGTGCGCTCCCCCATTTTTACCCTCTTGCAAGCAGGGAGGACGTCATGAAAAAACAGTTTTTGGAATGTGGAAAGATCGTCACCACCCACGGGATCAAGGGTGAGGTGAAGGTCCAGCCGTGGTGCGACAGCCCCGATTTCCTGCTGGACTTTGAAACTCTTTTCCTCAGGCGCGGCGAGACCCCGCTCACCGTCGAGCGGGCGCGCGTGCAGAAGAATATGGTGGTGCTGAAAATAGCGGGCGTGGACACGCCGGAGGCCGCGGCGGCGCTGCGAAACCAGGTGCTCTACATCGACCGGGCGGACGCGCCGGTCGGGGAAGGGGAGTACTTTGTACAGGACCTGATCGACTGCGAGGTGTTCGACGCGGATACCGGACGCAGCTACGGGAAGGTTTACGACGTGCGCCCGACCGGCGCGAACGACGTCTATTACCTGCGGGACGAGGCGGGGAAGGAGCGACTGGTGCCCGCCATCCCCGACGTGGTGCTCGAGCGGGACGTCGACGCCGGGCGGATCGTCATCCGGCCGCTGGAGGGGCTTTTCGATGATTAAGATCGATCTGGCGACCCTTTTCCCGGACATGTGCGAGACGGTGCTTTCCGAGAGCATCGTCGGCCGCGCCAGAAAGGCGGGCCATCTCGACATCAAGTGCTGGCAGATCCGCGACTACACGGTCGACAAGCACCGCAACGTCGACGACACCCCCTACGGCCCCGGCAAGGGGATGCTGCTCCAGGCCGACCCGATCTACCGCACCTGGGAGGCGGTCTGCGCCGAGCGCGCCTCCCGGCCGCATGTAATCTACCTGTCGCCGCAGGGAAAGACCCTCACCCAGCAGCGGGCGAAGGAGCTCTCCCGGGCGGAGCACCTCTTTGTGCTCTGCGGCCACTACGAGGGGGTCGACCAGCGGGTGCTCGACGAGATCGTCGACGAGGAGATCTCCATCGGGGACTATGTGCTCACCGGCGGGGAGCTCGGCGCGCTCGTACTGATCGACTGCGTGGCGCGGCTCTGCCCCGGCGTACTCGCCGATGAGAGCTGCTTCACCGAGGAGAGCCACTGGAACGGCCTGCTCGAATACCCGCAATACACCAAGCCCGCCGTCTGGCACGGCGTCGCCGTGCCGGAGATCGTCACGAACGGCAACCACGCCGCCATCGCCCGGTGGCGGCGGGAAATGTCCCTCAAGAACACCTATGAAAAGCGCCCCGAGCTTTTGAAAAATGCACAGCTGAACGAAAAGGACAAGTGGTTCCTGCGTACGCTCGGCTGGGAGGAGGAGCTTTGATTTTTTTGCCGCGCTGCGCCCGGCGGCAGTTTTGGATTTGCCGCGCTGCGCCCGGCGAGCCTTTT